>JACZKF010000297.1 GCA_014860175.1 Desulfuromonadales bacterium
GGAAGTGCGCGCCCCCCGGCGACCGGAGGAGCGCCTGAGTCTGCCGCCGGCCATGGTTACTCCCACCGATCCGCAGCTGCAGCGCCGTTTCGCCCGGGAGCAGAAGCTGCTGCGGGAGCTGTATGCCCGAGACTCTGACCCTCCGGCCTGGGATAGCTTCGTGCTTCCGGTTGCCGACCTCCTCGGCAGCCCCTTCGGCTTGCGCCGGATTCTCAATGGCGAGCCGAAATCCCCGCATGCCGGCGTCGACTTCCGCAGCCCCCGGGGGACCGAAGTGGCGGCAGCCGGGCATGGGCGAGCGGTGTTCGTCGGCGATCTTTACTACAGCGGTCTGACCGTGATCCTTGACCATGGCGCCGGCCTCTTCTCCATCTATGCCCATCTGGAAGAAATTCTCTGCCGCGAGCAGCAGCCGGTCGAACGCGGCGCCATTGTCGGCAGGGTCGGGAGTACCGGCCGTTCCACCGGTCCGCATCTGCACTGGGGAGTCCGGCTGCGCGGCGATCGGATCGACCCCCTGGGGATAATTCGGGCTCTGACGGCGCAAGGACCTTGACGGCACTGGCGCCGAAAGGAATAATTAAGTCTCCGGAAAGGGAACTGTATGACCGATGGGATTGAAAAAGAGACCTTCGAGGCGGCCTTAAAAGCCTTGGAGGGGGCAGTGCAGTCGCTGGAGCGGGGGGAGCTGTCTTTGGAAAAGGCGCTCAGCTGCTTCGAGGACGGAGTACGCAGTGCCGGTCTCTGCCGGCAGTTTCTGCAGGAAGTGGAGACCAGGCTGGAACTGCTGCTCAAAGACAGTGAAGGGAATCTGCGGGTAGAGCCGCACAAAGAGGAGTAGCGCCAGGATGGATCTCAAACCCTATCTGCAGGAACGCCAGCAACGGATCGACCAGGCACTGGCCGCCTCCCTTCCGGGGGCGGACCTGCTCCCTGCCAGTTTGCACCGCTCGATGCGCTACTCCGTCTTCGCCGGCGGCAAGCGGTTGCGGCCGATCCTGCTGCTGGCTGCCTGCGAGGCGGTGGGCGGCGACCCCGAGCGGGCGATGCCGGCCGCCTGCGCCATGGAGATGATCCATACCTATTCGCTGATCCACGACGATCTGCCGGCCATGGACAATGACGATTTTCGTCGCGGTCAGCCGACTAACCACAAGGTCTTCGGGGAGGCGATCGCCATCCTGGCCGGCGATGGCTTGCTCACCGAAGCGTTTTTGCTGCTGGCGGCCCCCTCGGCCCCTTTGCCGGCGGAAATCCGCTGCCAGGTGATCCGGCTTATCGCCAAAGCGGCCGGTTCCCTCGGGATGGTCGGCGGGCAGGTGGTCGATATGGAATCGGAGGGTAAAACCATCGATTTTCCAACTCTGGAGTTCATTCATACCCACAAGACCGGGGCCTTGATTCTGGCCTCCCTGCAGGCGGGGGGGGTAATCGGCGGCGCCGACCAAAGCGCTTACGCCAGCCTTACCGCCTATGGCACCGCCGCCGGGCTGGCCTTCCAGATCGCCGATGACATTCTCGACATCGTCGGCGAACAGGAGCTCCTCGGCAAGGACGTGGGGAGCGATCAGGCCCGCGGCAAGGCGACCTATCCTGCCTTTCTCGGTTTGGCCGAAGCCCGCTCGCGGGCTTCGGAGTTGCGCGACCAGGCGATCGCCGCCCTGGCCCCCCTCGGGGGGGCGGCCGACCCGCTGCGCCAGATCGCCCATTACATTGTTGATCGCTCATCCTGATTGGAGCTGCGCATGCCCGGCCTGCTGGAAAACATCGCCTCCCCGGCCGATCTCAAGGCCCTCTCGTTGGCCGAACTGGAACTGCTGGCCAGCGAACTGCGCCAGGAAATCGTGGCTACCGTCGCCCGCACCGGGGGGCATCTGGCCAGCTCCCTCGGAGTGGTTGAACTGACGGTGGCGCTGCACCGAGTCTTCAACACCCCGCACGACAAAATCGTCTGGGACGTCGGTCATCAGGCCTATGCCCATAAACTGCTCACCGGCCGCCGTGACCAGTTTGCCACTTTGCGGCAGCTGGGGGGGGTGAGCGGATTCCCCAAACGCCAGGAGAGTGATCACGACTGCTTCGACGTTGGCCACTCCAGTACCTCCATCTCCGCCGCCCTGGGGATGGCGGCCGGTCGCGACGCCGTCGGTGGCAGCGAAAAGGTGATTGCCGTCATCGGTGACGGTTCCCTGACCGCCGGTCTCGCCTTCGAGGGGCTCAACCAGGCCGGACACCTCAAGCGCGATCTGATCGTCATCCTCAACGACAACGAAATGTCGATCTCCCCCAACGTCGGGGCGCTCTCCTCCTTCCTCAGCCGCAAGATGACGTCAGACCTGTTTGTCCGCCTGCGCAAGGAGACCGAAGGGCTGTTGGCCAACGTGCCGCGCTTCGGTCGTGACCTGGTGCACCTGGCCCGACGGGCCGAGGAGTCGATCAAGGGGTTTTTCACCCCCGGCATGCTGTTCGAGGCCTTTGGCTTCGACTATGTCGGCCCTCTCCACGGCCACCGGATGGGGGAGTTGATGGAGACGCTGCAGAACGTCTCCCGTCTCAAGGGGCCGATTCTGGTGCATGTCGTCACCCGCAAGGGGCAGGGGTATGGACCGGCCGAAGCCAACCCGGCCTTGTTCCACGGAGTGGGCCCTTTCAATCCGGCCACCGGCGAGGTCACGCCGGCCAGCGGGGGGGCGGAGAGCTATACCAGCGTCTTCGGCCGCACCCTGGTCGATTTGGCGCAAAACGATGAGCGGGTCGTGGCGATCACCGCCGCCATGGACGAGGGAACCGGTCTGAAACCGTTTGCCACCCGCTTTCCGCAACGCTTCTTCGATGTCGGCATCGCCGAGCAGCACGCCGTCACCTTTGCCGCCGGTCTGGCCTGCCGCGGCCGGCGGCCGGTGGTGGCGGTCTACTCCACCTTTTTGCAACGCGCCTACGACAACGTGCTGCACGATGTCTGCCTGCAGAATCTGCCGGTCACCTTCGCCATGGATCGCGGGGGGCTGGTCGGGGCCGACGGGCCGACTCACCACGGGGTCTTTGACTACTCGTTCCTGCGCCACATCCCCAATCTCACCTTTATGGTGCCGCGCGACGAAAATCAGCTTCGCCATGCGCTGGCCACCGCCTTGGCCCTCGATGGCCCCTGTGCCTTTCGCTATCCCCGCGGCACGACCCTGGGGCTCCCTCCGGAGATCCCGCGGCCGCTGCCGCTCGGGAAAGGGGAGAAGCTGCGGCCGGGGGATGCCGGCGTCCTCATTGCCGCCGGGACGACGGTGGCCGCCGCTCTGGCGGCGGCCGAGCAACTGGCCGCCGAGGGTCTGTCGCTGGCGGTGGTCGATCCGCGTTTTCTCAAGCCTCTCGACGGCGAGCTGCTGACTGCCGAAGCCCGGCGCACCGGCGCCGTGGTGACGGTGGAGGAAAACGTTCTCGCCGGTGGTTTCGGCTCTGCCGTTCTGGAGTTGCTGGCGGCCGAGGGGGTTACCGTCCCCACCTTGTGCCTGGGTCTCCCCGATCTCTTTATCGAGCAGGGGAGCCAGTCCGAGCTGCGCGCCATTTATGAGCTCGACCAAGCCGGCATCGTTCGCCAGGTGCGCGCCTTCTTCCGTCGCCTTGACCATCCCCTCGCCAAGGCAGACTGAGATCCATTGGCGGCTCGGCCGCTGAGAGGCGGCCGGCCCGAGCGCGGCGCCGTCGGTTCCGCTCCTCTGTCGCCTCCTCCCGGCCCCCTCCCCCTCACCAAGATCGGGAACTAACCGATGGACCGCTCTGCTTTGGAGACCCTGCACCGGGTCTTCGGCTACCACACGTTTCGTCCCTACCAGCAGGAGATCGTCGATACCATCGTGCGTGGCGAGGACGCCTTTGTCCTGATGCCGACCGGTGGCGGCAAATCGCTCTGTTATCAGGTGCCGTCGCTGCTTCGGCCCGGTACCGGAATTGTCGTCTCCCCTTTGATCTCCCTGATGCAGGACCAGGTCGATGCCCTGCAGGCCAACGGGGTCCGGGCGGCCTTTTACAATTCTTCGCTGAGCGAAGGGGAGGGGCGCCGGGTCCTGGCCGAGTTGCATGGCGGTCGCCTCGATCTGCTCTACGTCGCCCCGGAGCGGCTGATGACGGAAGGATTTCTCGAGCGTCTGCGGGATCTGCCACTGGCGTTGTTCGCCATCGACGAGGCGCACTGCGTCTCCCAGTGGGGGCATGACTTTCGTCCCGAGTACCTCGCTCTCGGCCGGCTGCGGACGCTGTTCCCGGCGGTGCCGCTGGTGGCCCTGACCGCCACCGCCGACCCGCAGACCCGTGACGACATCCGCCGGCGCCTTGGTCTGCTGCCGGCCCGCTGCTGGGTGGTCAGCTTCGACCGGCCGAATATCCGTTATACGGTGGTCGAAAAGCACAAACCGGCACAGCAACTGCTCGATTTTCTCCGCACCCACGCCGGCGAGCCGGGGATCGTCTACGCCCTGAGCCGGCGGCGGGTGGAGGAGATCGCCGGTCGGCTGGTGGCCGCCGGCTTTGCCGCCGCCCCCTATCATGCCGGCCTGCCGGACGCCGAACGCCGGCGGGTTCAGGAGGCGTTTCGTCGCGACCAGCTGCAGGTGGTGGTGGCAACCGTCGCTTTCGGCATGGGGATCGACAAGCCCAACGTGCGCTTCGTCGTCCATCACGATCTGCCGAAAAACCTGGAGAGCTACTACCAGGAGACCGGCCGGGCCGGCCGCGATGGGCTGCCGGCCGAGGCGCTGCTGCTGTTTGGCCAGGGCGATATCGTGATGGCCCGGCGCCTCATCGAAAACAGCGGCAACCCTGAGCAGATCCGCATCGAACTGCACAAGCTTCAGGCTATGGTTGGTTTCGCCGAACCGCTGACCTGCCGGCGCCGGGTTCTGCTCGGCTATTTCGGCGAGCAGCGCCGGGATGACTGCGGCAACTGTGATATCTGCCTCGATCCCCCCGAGCGTTGGGACGCTACCGAGGCGGCCCGCAAGGCGCTCTCCTGCGTGTTTCGGGTGGGGCAGCGCTTTGGCATGGGGCATGTCATCGATGTGCTGCGCGGCGCCCGCAGTCAGAAAATCGCCGAGCTTGGCCATGACCGCCTCTCCACCTTCGGCCTCGGACGGGAGATCGCCGCCGAGGCCTGGGGCAGCCTGCTGCGCCAGCTGGTGCATCTCGGCTATCTCGAGCAGGACATGGCCCGCTTCTCCGTCTTGCGTCTGACCCCGGCGGCTCGCCCTCTGCTCAAAGGGGAAGAGCAGTTGCAACTGATCCGTCCCCGGGTGGCGACCCGCCCGACC
>JACZKF010000298.1 GCA_014860175.1 Desulfuromonadales bacterium
GGGGGGGCGTGACGGCAGCGGCTCCCTCTCCTCCTCGGTGGTGGTGAACCAGAAGGAGGGACTCTCCACCCGCAGCTCTTCCAACCGCCGGCCGAGCAGGCCGGCAAAGGTCCACTGCGCCTCCAGGTGCGGGACGTCCCCGCGCAGCCCGTCGCCGCGCTCCAGGCGCAGACCGTCGATGACCAGCGTGCCTCGCCGCAGGGCGAGGCGCTCATAGCTCACCCTCCCCTCGAGCCGCTCGGAGGCGACCCGTTCCAGCCAGGGGTGAATCGCCTCGAGGAGACGGTCGGGAAACGACAGCGCCAGGATGCCGGTCACCAGGAGCGCGGCCAGCAGCAAGAGCAGGATAGTTCGTTGCGGGGTCGGGGACATGGCCAGCCCAGGCAAGAGGCAGACTCCAGATTATCCGCGAGCGCCCGGCCGGCGCAAGAGGGTTGCCAGTTCTTCCTCTTTTTCCCGCCACAGCTCTTCGACCCAGCGCCGGGCTTGCCGGCGGAAAGCCGGATCCCGGCGGAAGTCCCGACCGGCGAAATCGGGCGGAACCTGGCGGTGGCGCACCCGGGCCCGGATCTGCGGGACGCGGCCGCAAAGAAAATCCCAAAAGGGAGGGGGGCCCCCCGGATAGGCGAGGGTGACATCGAGAATGCTGGTCAGTTGTCCCCCGAGAGTCGCCAGCACCACCGCCACCCCGCCGACGTGGGGAGGGAGCAGGTGGCCGAAGGGGGAGCCGGAGCGCCGGTGCTTGTCGGCGCTGAAGCGGGTCCCCTCGGGAAAGTTGACCATGGTGACCGGCTGGCCGACATAGTGTTCACAGGCCTGCCGGGCGGTGATCAGGTCGCGGCCGCGCAGCTCCGGGCGCCGCTCGAGGAGCTTGCGAGGGTAGCGCTCGACAAAGGGGAAGTCGAGAGCCCACATGGCCAAACCAATGAGCGGCAACAGCCGCAGCTCTTTTTTGACAAAAAAGACCGGCAACGGCAGGCGGCCGCCGAACAGGCGCAGCAGCACCGGAATGTCGACCCACGACTGGTGGTTGGCCAGCAGCAAAAAGCTGGCGTCCCGGCGCACCGGCCCCGCCCCCTCCAGGTCCCAGACCGCCGCCGGCAACCAGCCGAGCAGGAGGTTGGTGCCGGCGATCCATCCCTGGGCGAACCCCCGCAGCAGCCGGGAGCAGCCGCGCTGCCAACCGGCCAGCGGCAGCAGCTTCAACAAGGCAAGGGGCAAAAAGGGGAGGCACCAGAGGAGGGTATTGAGGAGCAGAAGCAGAAAGAGAGTCGCGCCACGCAGGGAAGAAAGTGGTGGAGTCGCCATGGGAGAAGGCCGAGGGAAAAGTGGCGGCAGCGTGAGGGCGCCTGCAACGGCTGCGCCCTCACGCCTTCATGTTGGCCTGAGCGTCGTCCGGTCTACTTCCAGAGCACCTTGATGACGGCCGAAAAATCTTCCTCGCCCCGGCCATCCTCTACCGCCTGCTGGTAGGTGCGGCAGACCGCTTCCGCTGCCGGCAGCTGCAGGTTGGCCTTGATCGCCGCGTCCCGCACCAGCAACAGCCCCTCATAGACATACTTGAGGGCCAGGTTGCGGGTAAAGTCGCCACGGGCGATGGCCCGCCCCTTGGAGTTGAACAGCGGGGAGGCGACGCCGCCCGACTCGAGCACCTCCAGAATCTTCTCCGGGGTGAAGCCGAGCTTTTGACCGAGCACCAGCCCTTCGGCCAGAGCCTGCATCAGCTCGGCCTGCATCAGGTTGACCACGAATTTCATCCGGGTGGCGTCCCCCACCTGACCTACATGGATGATGTTGAGACCAAACAGGGAGAACGCCTCGCGACAGCGGCTGAGCAGGGCCGGGTCGCCCCCCACCAGGATGGTCAGCAGGCCGTTGGCCGCGTGCTCCTTGGTCCCCCAGACCGGGGCGTCGAGAAACATCACCCGGCGATTCTCCGCTTCGGCGGCCAGACCCATGGTCATATCGAGGGAATGGGTCCCCATGTCGACCAGAATGCTCCCCGGGGCGAGCCCGGCCAGAAAGCCTTTCTCCCCTGCCCCGGCAGCCGCCAACTCTTCGGCCTCGGGGAGGATGACGATCACCAGGTCTTTCGCCTGGGCCGCCTCCCGGGGGTCGGCGGCGGCCTGCGCCCCCAGCTTCTCGAGTTCCTGAACCTCTTCCGGATGCCGGTCCCAGACTGTCAGCCGGTAATTCCCCTTCGTCAGGTTGGCGGCTATATGCCGGCCGACCGTCCCCAACCCGATGAATCCGATCTCCCTGACCATGTGCCTCCTCCAGCTAAAAGCAGATAATAAAAAATTCTTTTTAGTTTAAATGTTCAAACTTGCGAATACAACCTTCAATTAGAAAAAAGGTCCAAAGTCCCAGACATCGGACCCGGGACTCGCTTAATGTGCTTCGCTCCAGTTGCGGCCGGTACCGATGTCGACCGCCAGGGGGACCGTCAACTGTACCGCCCCTTCCATCTCCTCCCGCACCAGGGCGATCGCCGTTTCGAGTTCCGCCTCGGGGACCTCGAAGACCAGTTCGTCGTGGACCTGCAGCACCATGGTGGTGCGCAGCTTTTCCCGGGCCAGGCGCCGGTGGAGGTTGATCATCGCCACCTTGATGATGTCGGCCGCCGACCCCTGGATCGGGTAGTTGATGGCGTTGCGCTCGGCAAAGGCACGCACCATGCCGTTCTTGGACAAGATGTCGGGAACCGCCCCCCGCCGGCCGAGCAGAGTCGTGACATACTTCTTCTCGCGCCCCTCGGCGACCTTGCTCTCTATGAAAAGACGCACCCGGGGGTAGCGGGCGAAGTAGTGGTCGATGAACTCCTGCGCCTCGCGCCGGCCGATCCCCAGTTCCTTGGCCAGCCCGAAGGCGCTCATGCCGTAGAGGACGCCGAAGTTGATGGTCTTGGCCTGGCGGCGCATCTCCGGCGTCACCATTTCGGGGAAGATGCCGAAGATCTCGCTGGCGGTCCGGGTGTGGATGTCCTCGCCGCGGGCGAAGCTCTCCCGCAGCGCCGGCTCGTCGGCCAGATGGGCGAGGATGCGCAGTTCAACCTGCGAGTAGTCGGCGGAGAGGAGCAGGTTGCCGTCGGCGGGGATGAACGCCTCGCGGATGCGCCGCCCCTCCTCGGTGCGGATCGGGATGTTCTGCAGATTGGGGTCGCTGGAGGAGAGCCGGCCGGTGGCGGTCACCGTCTGGTTGAAACTGGTATGAATGCGGCCGGTCTCGGGGTCGATCAGCTGCGGCAGGCTGTCGGTGTAGGTACTGGTGAGCTTGGCCAGGGAGCGATAGTCGAGGATGCGGGCGCAGACCTCATGCTCCTCGGCCAATTTGGTCAGCACCTCGACATCCGTCGACCAGCCGGTCTTGGTCCGCTTGCCGCGGGCCAGATGGAGTCGGCCGAAGAGGACCTCCCCCAGCTGCTTGGGGGAACCGATATTGAAGGGGCCGCCGCACATCTCGTGGATCTTCGTCTCCAGGGCCACCAGCTTGGCGGCCAGCTCCCCGCTGAGCTCGCGCAGGAAGACCGGATCGATACGCACCCCGGTCCATTCCATGTCGGCAAGCACCTCCATCAGCGGCATCTCTACTTCACAAAACAGCTTTTCCTGACCGGTTTCGGCCAGCTTTTCCGCCAGGGGGGCGGCCAGGCGCAGGGTGATATCGGCATCCTCGGCGGCGTAGACGGCGGCCTTCTCGCAATCGACCTCGGCAAAGGGGATCTGCTTCTTCCCTTGAGCGGTCACCTCCTTGTAGCTGATCATCTGGTGGCCGAGGAGATCGGCCGCCAGGGTGTCGAGGGAATGGGACTTGGCCGCCGGCTGCCCGAGGTAGGAGGCGATCATGGTGTCGAATTCGATCCCGGCTACCGGCAGCCCGGCCCGGCGCAGCACCAGCAGGTCGTACTTGAGATTCTGCCCGATCTTGGCCAGGGTCGGATCGGCCAGGAGCGGCCGCAGCCGGGCCAGAACCGCCTCCCGCTCGAGCTGCTCGGGGGCGTCCGGGTAGTGGTGGCCGATCGGGACGTACCACCCCTCCCCCGGCCGCACGGCGAAGGAGATCCCGACCAGCTCGGCCCGCATCGGGTCGATATCGGTCGTCTCGGTGTCGAGGCTGAAGCGCCCCGCCTGGCGCAGCTCATGGCAGAGGGTGTCGAAGTTGGGGGGGGCGAGGACGCAGTGGTACCCTTCGCCGGTGGAGCGGGTGCCGACGGAGAACTCCTGTTGCAGCTTGTGGAACTCCAACCGCTTGAACAAGGCGGTGAGCGCCTGCCGGTCCGGCTCGCCAAGGGCGAAGTCGTCGTATTCGAGCGCCACCGGCAGATCCTCGCGCAGCTCGACCAGCCGCCGCGACAGCCGCGCCTGGTCGGCAAAGGCCCGCAGGTTCTCCTGCCGCTTGGCCCCCTTGACCCGGTCGACGTTGGCCAGCAGGTTCTCCAGCGAACCGAATTCGGCAATCAGCTCCCGTGCCGTCTTCTCGCCGATCCCCGGCACCCCCGGGATATTGTCGGAAGTGTCGCCGGCCAGGGCGAGGACATCGGTGACCACCGAAGGGGGGCCGCCGAAGCGCTCGGCCACCTCGGGGAGGCCGGAGAACTTGTCGCGCATGGTGTCGTAGAGCCGCACCTGCTCGCCGACGATCTGCAGCAGATCCTTGTCGCCGGTTACCACGGTAATCTGCATCCCCTCGGCGACAAAGCGCCGGACCAGGGTGGCGATGATGTCGTCGGCTTCGAACCCCTCCAACGCGAAGGCCGGCAACCGCAAGGCGCGCACCACCTCTTTGATGAGCGGGATCTGCGGCACCAGATCGTCGGGCATGGCGACCCGGTTGGCCTTGTATTGGGGATAGATCTCCTTGCGGAAGGTCGGCCCCTTGGCATCGAAGATCACCGCCAGGTGATCGGGATGCTCCTCGCGCATCACCTTGAGCAGCATGTTGGTGAAGCCGTAGACGGCGTTGGTGGCCACCCCCTGGCTGGTGGAGAGATGGCGGATGGCAAAATAGGCCCGATAAATATAGCTGGAGCCGTCGATCAGGTAGAGGCGCTTCGGCTGCTCGGTCATGCATCTTCTTTCGGAAGCTGGATTTTTCTGCCGGCCCATTATTCCACAGACGTGATGGAAAAACCAAGAAAGTACATAGACCACCCCCCCTTGCACTGTGCCTCGCACCTCGGCTATACTCGCACGGAAATGAACGTGATGACGTGCCGGTCCACTGGTTGGCAGTTCCCGCCAATTATTCTCAGGAAACCCTGCTAAGTAGCTGTTTTCCTGCTTTGACAGTCCCCTTAAGTTGGGCTATAGTTTCCAACTGTTACCTTGGCCCGGCCCCAACCTTTTTTCCGAGAGCCATGTCAACTTTTATCCAGAAGCACTATCGGGGGTTTTATTTCCTCCTGCCGGTCCTGCTCGGCCTTTCCTTCGGGTACCTGGCGGCGACCGCCCTGGGGATCTGGCTCACCCCCCCCGCCCTGCCGGCGGCCGCCCTGGTG
>JACZKF010000004.1 GCA_014860175.1 Desulfuromonadales bacterium
GGCCGAGGCAGCGCATCTCCACCCCGGCCGGTGTCGAGCGGGGGCGAACCAGAGACCAGGTGAAGCGCCGGATATGTTCCAGATAGCGCTCCAGCAGCCAGGTCGGGGTGACGGCACCGGCCTGGCTGGCCGGCAGCACCGTCCACTGCTCTGACCAGACCGAGCTCTGTTTGAGCAGCACCTGGCGGCAGGCGATTTCAGGCTGCAGGTACTTTGCTTCGGAAGTGGGCACGCTCACTCCTTCTTCATTTTCGTGCATGGTAGCATACCGCGTTCGACAAAGCCGTTCAAAGTCGGTGCCTGAATACCGCAGAGAGAGAGGAAACCGCATGCGAAGATGGCAGCACTACCTTCAATCGTTCGTCCCCCGGGAGGGGTGGTTGGTGGCCGGTCTCTACCTTCTGCTGCTGGCCGTCTTTGCCTTGCTGCGCCTGCTGTTGATGCTGCGCAATGCCCACTTGGCGGTCGAGACCCCGAGTGCCACCCTGCTGCAAAGCTTCCTCGTCGGCGCCCGCTTCGACCTGGCCGTTGCCTCCTATCTGCTCCTGCCGCTGTTTCTCTCTTTGCTGCTGCTGCGCCGCCGAGTCCGGCCGCTGCTGCTCGGATTCACCCTCCTGGTGGGGGGGGTGATGCTGCTCGGCCTGGCCGAGGGGGAGTTTTACCGCGAGTTGGAGATGCGCTTCAACGGCCTGGTCCTGGAGTACCTGGGGCATCCGCGAATCGTCGGCGGGATGATCTGGGCCGGCTATCCGGTGCTGCGCTATCTTCTGCTGTGGGGGGCGATGGTGGCGCTGTTCGCCGGCGGAGTCTATCTGCTCTGCCAGCGGCTGCTTCGCTCGCCGCCAGCGCCCCGTCTCTGGCGGGAGGTCCCTGGTGCCGCTCTGGTGCTGGTGCTGATGGTTTTTGCCGCCCGCGGCGGTTTCTATAGTGAGCCTCTGCGCTGGGGCGACGCCTACTTCTCGGCCGACGCCTTCGCCAATGAGCTCGCCTTGAATGGCCTCTTTACCTTGAGCCGCAGTCTTCTGGAGCAGGCCGGCGGCGAGAATAACCATTGGCTGCGGGGGCACTCCCCCGACCAGGCGCGGGCGACGGCCGGGCAGATGCTGCTGCTCCCCGATGAGCAGAGCCTGGGAGAAGAGAGCTTCCCGCTGCTGCGTCAGGAGCGGGACGACGACGCGCGCCCCCTGCTGGCCCCGACCGGCCGGCCGATCAATGTGGTGGTCATTCTGATGGAAAGCTTTTCGGCTCGCCACGTGGGTGTCTTGGGGGCCGACCCGTCGCTGACTCCGGCCTTCGATGCCCTGAGTGCCGAGGGGATCCTGTTCGAGCGGGCCTTCTCCAACGGCACCCATACCCACCAGGGGGTCTTTGCCACTCTCGCCTCCTTCCCCAATCTCCCCGGCTACGAGTATCTGATGAAGACGATGGAGGCGCAGCAGGAGTTCTCCGGCTTGCCGACTCTGCTCAGCCGCCAGGGGTACCAGAGCGTTTTTCTCTACAACGGCCTTTTTTCCTGGGACAATAAAGAGGGGTTTTTTCGCCAGCATGGGATCAACCGTTTTATCGGCTCCGGCGATTTCATCGATCCGGTCTTCGTCGACCCTGTCTGGGGGGTTTCCGATCAGGATGTCTTTACCCGGGCCAACCAAGAGTTTCGGGAGATGGCCAAGGCGGGCCCCTTCTTCGGGGCGATCCTGACGCTCTCCAATCACTCCCCGTTCAACCTCCCCCCGGTCCTCCCGTTTGCCCGGATCGAGGCCGAAGACGGCATGGAGGGGCGCTACAACGCCATGCGTTACGCCGACTGGGCGCTGGGTGAGTTTTTCCGCCAGGCCCGGCAGGAACCGTATTTTGCCGACACCCTGTTTGTCCTGACCGGCGATCACGGCTTCGGCACCCCGCCGGCGATTACCGGCTTGCGGCTGGAGCGATTCCATGTCCCGCTCCTGTTCTATGCCCCCGAGCTGCTGCGGCAGACCGGGGTCCGGCAGACCGTCGCCAGTCAGGTCGACATCGGGCCGACGGTTCTCGGCCTGCTCGACTTCGACCTGGCGCACCAGAGCTGGGGGCGCGATCTGTTCTCGGCCACTCTGCCCGATCAGGGCTTTGCCGTGATCAAGCCGTCGGGGGGGGAGGCGATGACGGCGCTGATCGAAGGCGATTACCTGATGCTGGAAACCCCCCAGGAAGAGCCCCGGCTCTACCGCTACTCGCTCGGCTTTCCGCCGACCGCCAGCGCCGATCTCTGGCCCACCGAAAAGGCGCGGGGAGAGTCGATGCGCCAACGCCTGCTGGCTTACGTCCAGGCCGGCCTGATGGGGCTGCGGGAGCGCAAGGCCGGCTCTCCCGACCCGCTGGTGCCGACCAGGGCGACTCTGCCGTCGCCGCTCTACCGCTAGGGGGATGTCGCGATGCGTCTGAAGCTGATCGCCAATCCGGCCGCCGGTCGCTATGGGCGGGCCAAGATCGCCCGGGCCGAGGGGTGGCTGCGCCGCCAGGGGGCCGAGGTCGACCTGACGCTGACCGGCGCCCGCGGCGACGCCCGCAGCGCGGCGGCCCGGGCTCGGCAGGAGGGGTTCGACCGGGTGATCGCCGCCGGCGGCGACGGCACCTTGAACGAGGTGATCAACGGCCTGGCTCCCAGTGCCATCCCGCTGGCATTTCTCCCCCTGGGGACGGCCAACCTCTTTGCTCTCGAGACCGGCATCCCCTTTGCCATCGAGCCGGCCTGCGCCGTCGCCCTGCATGGAGAGCCCCGCCCGGTCTGCCTGGGGCTGGCCGGCGAGACCCGGTTTGTGCTGATGGCCGGGATCGGGTTCGACGCTCAGGTGGTCTATGGCCTCAACCTGCGGCTCAAGCGCTGGACCGGCAAGCTGGCCTACCTGGCCGGCGCCCTCGGCTGTCTGCTGCGAGGGGCGCCGCAGCCGATTGAGGTCGAGGCCGAGGACGGCCGCCGTTTTTCTGGCTATGGGGCGATTGTCGCCAATTGCCGCGCCTACGCCGGCCGGTTCACTTTCACCCCCCAGGCCAGTCTGACCGCCAACAGCCTCGAGCTTTGCCTGCTTCAGGGTGCAGGGCGGCTCGGCGTGCTGCGGGCCGCCGCCCGTCTGGCTGCCGGTCTCCCCCCGGGCGCCGGGGCCCTTTGTCTGCCGGGGCGACGCTTCCTGCTGCGCGGCGCCGGGGTGCCGGTGCAGATCGATGGCGATTTTCTCGGCCGGCTGCCGCTGGCCATCGAAGCCCGGTGCGGCGAGTTGCAGATGGTTTTCCCCGCTGGTTATGGGGAGCGGAGGAAACAATGAAGATATTGTCAGAGGTTTTCACCGGCAAAGTGGTCCGCCTCCAGCTGGAGCGGCATCGGTTGCCGGACGGCCGACTGGCCGATTTCGAGATCGTCCGCCACTCGGGGGGGGCGGCGGTGCTGCCGGTGCTGGCCGACGGCCGGGTGCTGCTCATCCGCCAGTACCGGGCGCCGCTGAGCGGGATGCTCTGGGAGATCCCGGCCGGCCGCCTGGAGCCTGGAGAGCCCCCGGCTGCCTGCGTGCGGCGGGAGTTGCGGGAAGAGGCCGGTTACCTGGCCGGACGCTTGGAGAAGCTCGGTGAGATGCTCACCGCTCCCGGTTTTTGCGACGAGATCGTCCACCTCTATCTGGCGACCTCGCTGGAACCGGTCCCCCGCGCCCTGGAAGCCGACGAGTACATCGAACCGCTCCCCCTCCCGCTGGCCGAAGCCATGGCGATGCTGCGCCGGGGGGAGATCATCGACGGCAAGACCCAGCTGGCGCTCCTCCTTTACAGCGCCGGCCGGGAGCAGGAACCTGATCCGTCTCCCGCCCGCTGGTCCGAGTGAGGTTGCCGATGGCTTTGCCCTCTTCCTTCATCTCCCCGGTTCACCTCCCCTTCAATGCCGCCTGTCTTCAGGGGCGGTTTCACCCGGCCCCCCCCGATGCCGACCCGGGAGGGGAAGGGTGCTGGCTGCTGCTGCGCGGGGCGGAGCTGCTGATCAGCGCCGGTGAGCCGCTGCAGCTCCCGGTCGGCACCGGTGACCGACTGGCCGGCGCCCCACTTTACCTGGGGAGCTGGGAGGGGCGCCCCTGCCGGACGGTGGCGGTGTCAGCGGACGCCCCCTTGCCGGCCGAGCTGGTTGCCGAGAGTCTCCTCGCCCCCGAGCCGCGGCTCTCCATCGAACAGCTCACTCTCGGCGGGCTGGCCAGCCAGGCGCTGCATTGGGAGCTGAACAGCCAGCACTGCGTCCGCTGTGGCGGGGTGATGGAGCGTCTGCCGGCGGAGCGGGGGAAGCGCTGCCGGCAGTGCCGGGCCGAGCAGTTCCCCCCGGTCCACCCCTGCGTCATCGTGCTGGTGCGCCGCCCGGGAGAGGTGCTGCTCACCCGCAAGGCCGCCTGGCCGGCGGGACGCTACAGTCTGGTCGCCGGTTTTCTCGATCTGGGCGAATGCCTGGAAGAGGCGGTGGTGCGGGAAGTACGGGAGGAGACCGGGGTGGAAATCGGCCGGCTCCGCTACCGGGGGAGCCAGAGCTGGCCCTTCCCGAGCCAGCTGATGGCCGGTTTTACCGCCGAGTATGTCGCCGGCGAGGTGCGGGTCGAGGAGAAGGAGCTGGAGGACGCCCGCTGGTTTGCCGTCGATGCGCTGCCGCTGCTCCCCCCCCGGCGCAGCATCGCCCGCTGGCTGCTCGACTGCTGCCTGCAGGAGGAACGTTAGCCCTGCGGGGCGGAAAGAAAAAAACCCCCGGGCGGGGACCCGGGGGGGCGCGAGGATATCTCCTGAAGGGGAAATCAGCCGACTCTGGAGGAGGTTCAATGGCTGCAGGGAGATATCTGCGAAAGATTTACCCGTCGTAAGGGCGCCAGGGGAGATCGAGGGAGCGGGCCACCGCCTCGTGGCGCATCTCGCCCCCCTCGGTGTTGATCCCCCGCTGCAGGGCCCGGCTCTCCCTGGCTGCCGCCGCCAGCCCCTGGGCGGCGATCCGCCGCACGTAGGGGAGGGTGACGTTGGTCAAGGCAAACGTGCTGGTGCGGCTGACCGCCCCCGGCATGTTGGTTACCGCATAATGGGTCACTCCGTCGACGGTGTAGACCGGAGCGTCGTGGGTCGTCGGGCGGGTCGTCTCCACGCACCCCCCCTGGTCGACCGCCACGTCGACGATCACGCTGCCGGCCGCCATCCGTCGTACCAGGTCGCGGCCGACCAGGCGCGGAGCGCGGTCGCCGGCCACCAG
>JACZKF010000299.1 GCA_014860175.1 Desulfuromonadales bacterium
GTGCTGTACTGGGCATGGTCGCGGAACAGCCCCGCCAGCTCCCGGGCGGCGTAGGCGGCCAGGAAGTAGGCATTGTCGGGGACGATTTCGGTATTGCTGCGGGCGTGGCGGGCGAACAGGGCGCAATACTGCTGCAGGGGACGGGCCGCCGGGAAAATGTTGGCGGCATGCTGCGGGCCGCGGTTCCCCTGGTGGAAGTCGGCCAGGGCGACCGCCAGCTTGGCGGCGGAATCCCACAGCTGGTGCATCCCTTTGAGATAGACCTTGCGGTCCTCGAACCCTTCGGCGGCAAAGCCGCCGTTTTGCACCGCCGGCAGCGCCAGCCGGTCATAGAAGGCGATCGACTGCTCCAGGCGGTCGTTGGCCAGAGCCGGCAGGTTGTTGAAGAACTGCTTGGCGCTGAGCAGGTCATCGCGGTAGCTGAAGCGGCGCAGGATGTAGTTCATGAACCCCATCTGCTCGGTCAGAATGGCCGCTTTCCCTTTGCCGGTATCGGCCCAGTCGAATGCCAGCTGATAATATTTGCGGGTCAGTTGGTATTTGGCCCCCAACTGCCCCTCGTCCTTCTCGTCCTCGAAATCATAGCGGTTGGCCGTCGCCTCGAGCAGGGCGACCGCATAGTTGATGTTACCGCTGTCCGAGTTGACCCCCCGCATCCGCTCCACCACCTGGTCGACCAAGGTGCGGTAGCCGTTTTCGACGTTCAGTTTCGGCTGGATATCCTGGATCATCGCCCCCAGGGGGTAGAGGCCGGGCAGCTCATGGTCGAGAATCGCCTTGCGGATCACCAGGTGGGCGGCATTTTCGTAGAGATAGGGGAGGCTGCGGACGAACCCGGCCTGCGCCGACTCGGCGGGAAACAGCAGCGTCTCCAGCTCGAAGCGCAAGATGATGTTCTGCCACAGGGAGTAGGTGGAGGAGATCAGCGCCTGGCGGTTTTTCTTCAGGCAGGCGTCGTGGGCGGCAAAGACGTAATTCCAGAATTCGACCTCCGGCTGTTCCGTCTTCTGGGAGAGGACCGACATGGCGGCCCGGGCGTTTTGCAGGTGCTGCTCCCGGTCATTGGCCAGGAATAGGCAGAATTCGGCCAGTGAAAGGCGATAGTACTTGCGCCAGGAGAGGCCGGGGACGAAATCGCCCGGGGCGATGCGGACCGCGGCCGGCCGGCCGCCGGTGACTTCGTGCAGCAGCATGGCCCGGTATTCCTCCAGGCTCTGCCCATGCTCTTCCCCCTTGAGCTCCAGCAGCCGCTGCAGATCCTGGCGCGGGTACCAGCTGAACTTGTAGGTGACCTCGAGCAGGCTGTCCCACTGCTCCGATGGCGTGGCCGCCCGAGCCGGGGCGATACTCGTCAGCAGCAGACAGAAGATCCCCAGCAGGATGATCCGACAGGACGCATTCATTTCTCATCTCCTCCCAGCAAAACAGTCGACCGCCAGCTGCAGAGCGGCGCAGCGGTCCGGAAATTCCCGTTGTTCGTAGTTAAAGAGATCGACATGGATCGACCAGGCCGATTCGGGGTGCCGCACGTCAAAGATCACCCCGCCGCTGCGGCAAAGCTGCGGCCGGCTGAGCAGGGTGGCGAGGCGGGTCTTGAGCTGCTTTTCCGCTTCCGGGTCACGGCAGGTGCGCAGGCGATTCAGGCTGACCAGTTTGGCCGGGTCGAGCTCGGCCGAGGGGACCCCTTCGAGAAAATCAAAGGA
>JACZKF010000300.1 GCA_014860175.1 Desulfuromonadales bacterium
GAGTTCCCGCTGCGCCGTGGCGATATCCTGCGTCATCAGCTTTACGAGGCGGCCAAGCAGAACCTGCGGGCGCAAGCCATCGACCTGGGCTATCTCGATGCCGAGTTCACCACTCGGGTCATCCGGGTCAGTCGGCAGCAAAGGCGGGCCGACATCGAGCTGGTTCTCGCCACCGGCCCCCGCTATCAGTTCGGGGAGGCGACTATCGAGGGGGCCCCCGACTATCCGAGAAGATTTCTTCGCCGTTTTCTCTCCTTTGCCCCAGGGGACGTCTTCACCTATCCTCAACTGGGGCAGACCCAGCTGAATTTCATCGATTCCGACCGGTTCCGGGAGGTGGTGATCCTCCCCCGGATCGAGGCGGCGCAAAATCTCCAGGTACCGGTTGAGGTGCAGCTGGTTCCCAGTCTCCCCAAGCGCCTGCGGCCGGGAATCGGCTATGGTACGGACACCGGCGCCCGCCTCAGCCTGAATTATCGCGATCTGAACGTGCTGCGCCGCGGCCACGAATTCGAGGCGGAAATTCTGGCCTCCGAGCTCAAGCAGTCTCTGGGGGTCGCCTATATCGTCCCCAGTTACCGCAACCTCGAGAGTCAGACCGCCTATCGCCTCGGGTACGACCGGGAGGATATCGATGTTTTTGATCGTCAGACCCTCTTCGCCGAGGTGGAACGTTCGCGCACTTTCGGCGAAGATCGCCGTGGCTCGGTCTACCTGCGGCTGTTGCAGGAAGACTTCACCATCGGTGAGGAGGACTCCACCTCTCGCCTGATTCTTCCCGGCCTTCGTTTCTCCCAGCGACGCTACCCGGATCTGGTGCGCCCCGAGTCGGGATACTCCTTCAATGTCGAAACCCGGGGGACGCATCAGGTCCTCGGTTCCGATACCGGACTGCTGCAGCTGATCGTTTCCGGCAACGTCCTGGTCCCTTTACCGGGACGTTTTTCGCTCTTTATCCGGGGGCAGAGCGGGACCACCTGGCAGAACGAGCCGCTGCGGGAGATCCCGGTGTCGCTGCGCTTTTTTGCCGGTGGCGACCGCAGCATCCGTGGCTACGGGTATCAGCGGGTCGGGGTGGAAGATGACAATGGGGATGTGGTCGGGGGGCGCAACCTGCTGGTCGGAAGCGTGGAAGTCGAGCGGGCTTTGAGCGAAAAATGGGGGGCGGCGATTTTTTATGATGTTGGCGATGCCTTCAACTCCTTCGACAACATCGATTGGCGACACGGAGCGGGAGTCGGAGCGCGCTGGTATACACCTGTCGGCCCCCTTAAATTCGATGTGGCCCGACGGATGCAGACCGCCGATTCCGGCTGGCGGCTGCACGTCAGCGTAGGATTCGGGTGGTGAAAAAGCTCCTGCTCTATAGCCTGCTGGCTGTCGTTGTCCTCTCTTGCCTGCTGGCGGCGACCGCCGTCTGGCTGCTGGGGACCGAAGCCGGCGCCCGTTTTGCCGTGGCGATGGTGCCACGGCTGAGCGCCGCCGAGCTGCGCGTCGGTGAGCTGGCCGGCACTCTCGGCGCCGACCTGCGCCTGAACGATATCCACCTTGCCTGGCCTGACGGGAGCGCTTCGGTAGAGCAGCTGCGCCTGCGCTGGCGTCCCCGACAGCTGCTGCACCGACATCTGCAGGTGGACGAACTGACGCTGCATGGCGTACAGCTGCAGCTCCCCGCCCGGGAGAAGGCCGATGCAGACGAGTCGACCCTCTTCGACCCCGGGCTGCCTCCTCCCGAGCTCCTCCCCGGCTTCTCCGGAGTCATTTCCCAACTGCACCTGACCGACTTGGCGCTGCACCGTCCGGAGGAGGCGCCGCAGCTGGTGCAGGAGTTTTCCGCCCGGGTGAACTGGCAGCGGCCGCGGGTTCAGGTGGAAGAGATCCGCCTCATCACCCCCCAGTTGCAGCTGGCCGGCGAGGGGAACCTCGATCTGGCCGCCCCCCGCCTCGAGGTTCAGCTGCAGGGGGAACTGACCGAGCCGGTCGCTGAAATCGACGAATTTTCCCTGAACATTTCCCTGGCCCCGGCCGCCGGGGAGCGTCGCATGATCGGCCCCCTCTCTTTGCAGGCCAGTGGAGAGGCCCCCGGAAAGCTGGTGGGTCAGGGGACCATCGACTGGCGCCCCGATCGCCTCACCCTGGAATCG
Source organism: Desulfuromonadales bacterium (assembly GCA_014860175.1). Taxonomy (GTDB): domain Bacteria; phylum Desulfobacterota; class Desulfuromonadia; order Desulfuromonadales; family JACZKF01; genus JACZKF01. The sequence continues at coordinate 2,145 of JACZKF010000300.1, forward strand.
CTTCGCCTGCACCGCCCGGAGATGGGGGGGGAAGTCACCGGCCGACTGGAGCTGACCGGTGGCGCCGAGCCGGCTTTCCAGCTGCTTTTAGAAGCGAAAGAGCTCGATCTTTATCCCTGGGTCGACCGCCACACCGAGCTGGCCGTCGACCTGGAGGCGGCTGGCACTTTCGACGAATACCACGGTCGGTTGCGCTTCGCCAGCGCGGGGGAGAGCTGGCAGGCCCTTCACCTCAGCGGAGCGGTGGGGGGCAGCCGCCACCATTTCTCCCTCACCGAGCTGCAAGGGCGATGGCTGGCCGGGCAACTGACGGGAGCCTTGGCGGCCAATTGGCGGCAGGAACCGGAACTGCAGCTGCAGCTGCAAGGGGAGGGGCTCGATCCGGCCCAAATCACCCCCGATTGGCCAGGAAAGCTCAACTTCTCCTTCAAAGCTTCGGCTGTTCGGCTGACCGAAGGGGTTCGGGCCCAGGTGAGCGGTCGGCTGCATGACAGCCGATTGCGCGGCCACCCGCTGACCGGAGCTGTCCAGGCGAGCCTGCAGGGGGAAGATCTGCAGATTGCCGAGCTGACCCTCCAGGGGGAAGGGATCGATCTGTTTGCCGCCGGGCGGCTGCAGGAACGGATCGATTTCCGCGCCCGGATCGATCGCCTGGGAGGGCTGATCCCCCAGGCCAAAGGCTCTTTGCAGGCCCGGGGCTGGACCCGCTGGCACGATCGTCAGCTGAGCGGTGAGCTGCAGGCCTCTGGCGGTGATCTGGCTGTCGATGCCTTGCGGCTGCAGCGGTTCAAGCTGCTGGGCAAGGTCGGCGGCGATAGCGATGGTTTCAACGTCGAGGCGGAAGCGACCGGCCTGGTCGCCGGCGAGCTGCGCCTGGACCGTCTCACTCTCGGGGCTGAAGGGCTGCTGGAGCGGCATCAGCTGCGCTTCAGCGCCGCCGGGCCGGAGCTCGAGCTGCGCCTGGCCGCCCAGGGGGGGTATGTCGATCAGATCTGGGACGGCACTTTGACCACCCTGGCCGGTCGCGAGGGGCGGCTGGGCCGTTGGCAGCTGGAGCAGCCGACAGCGCTGCGGCTGTCACGCCAGTCGGTCCGGATTGCCCCTTTTTACCTGGTGGGGAGCGGTGGCACTCGCCTCCAGGGGGGGGCCGACCTCACCTTCGAGCCTTGGCAGGGGGAGGTCGAGGCCCACTGGGAGCGGCTCGATCTCTCTCTGGCCAACCGCTGGCTGGAGGAGATGGAACTGGATGGGGAGAGCACCGGGTCGGCCGCCATCGTCTGGCAGACCCGCGAGCAGTTCGATCTCAGCCTCCAGGTCGACGCCCAGGGGGGGCTCCTGACCCAGGGGAAACGCATCGGGCTCGATCGCGCCGCCGTGCAGGGGAGCTGGAATGCCGATGGACTGCAGGGGAAGGTCGATTTGTCGCTGACCGGTGGCGGGACGCTAACCGGGGCCGTCACTTCCCAGGAGCCGGCCGCCGTTGCTCTCCCCGCCAGTGGTCAGGGCGAGTTGCATTGGCGCGGTTTCGATCTCTCCCTGCTCTCCCCCTGGTTGCCGGAGCTGTCCGTTGCCGGGAGCTCCAAAGGGGACCTGCGCGGCAGTTGGGCCGACGGCGGCGAGCAGGTGACGGCCGTGGGGGCGGTCGAGCTGGCCGGTCAGCTGCAATACCGGCAGACGCTCCTGCGCATTCGGCGAGGGGCTCTCGATCTCGATTGGCGCCCCACCGGGGTGCAGGGGAGCTGGGAGCTGCAGCTGGAGGAGGGGGGAGGGATGCGCGGCACTCTGGCCGCCTCCTCGCCGGTCGGTCTGGCCATGCCGGTGACCGGAGAGCTGAGCGCCGATTGGCAGCGGCTCGATCTCGCTCTGTTCTCTCCCTTAGTGACCGAAGGTGAGGTTACCGGCAGCAGCAGTGGCCAGCTGCAGGGAAAATGGGAGGAAGGGGGGGAGCGCCTGAGTCTGGCCGGCGAGGTGGAACTGGCCGGGCGCCTGGCGCAGGGAGATCTGGTGGTCGCGGTGCGCCGGTCGCGCGCCGATCTCACCTGGGACGCGGGGGGGCTGGCGGCCCAGTGGAATCTGGCTCTGGAAGGGGGAGGAACCGTCGAGGGGAGCCTGCAGTCGGCCGAACCGGCCCGCCTGGCGGTGCCGGAGCGCGGCCGGGTCGAAGCTCGCTGGCAGGGGATCGATCTGGCCCTGATGCGCCCCTGGATGCCGGAGCAGATGCTGCTGGAAGGGGCGCTGGCAGGCGATCTCGGCGGCCGGTGGGCGCCGCAGGGGGAATTCGAGCTGAGCGGCAAGGCGGCGCTGGTCGGCGGTGAACTGCAGTGGGAAGGAGAGGGGGGGGTGATTACCGCCGCCCTGCGCGAAACCGAAC
>JACZKF010000301.1 GCA_014860175.1 Desulfuromonadales bacterium
CCAGCCAGTCGCCGTCCCGTGTCCAGGCGGGTAGAGGCGGTTTTCGACTAGACGCCGGCGGCCTGGAAGAGCTGTCGCATCGACGGGGGGCTGGGGCAGATAGGAGTTCTTCTTCCGGGGGAGATTCTGGAAGGGATCCGGCTGACGGGAGGGTTGGTCTTTCTTCGTCCTACTCTCCGAGAATCCAGACGGGCAACTCACTCTGCAGACGTCGGAGATCTTTGTCGTTGGTGATGAAGCCCGCCGCTGGTCATGGCCGTCGCCAGGTGTATGGCATCCGGAGTCCGCAAAGTGTAACGGGCGCGCAGACGGTCGGCTTCGGCGGCAATGGCCGGGGAGAGTGGAACGATGGCGAGGTGGGGGAAGTGGCTGAGAATGTGCTGAACTCTTGCCGCCTCGTCCGGCTGGTCGGCGAGATTGGCGAAGCTCCGAACGGGCAGGGGTTGTCAAACGCCCCGCCGAAGCGGTCGGCTTTTTGCCCTATAGCTCCGGTTCTGCAGCAGTCACCAGGGGACTGGCGTCGCTCGGCCCGATAAAATCGAGAATCAAGGCCGCTGTTTCCTTCGGTTTTTGCAGTTGCAGGTCATGAACCCCGTCGGCAAAGGAGACCATCTCGACGTTGGGAAGATGTTTCTTAAAAAAGATGATGTTCATGTCGGTCATCTCGCGAAACTCGGATTGGTCACCGGAGAGGTAAAGGACAGGCGCCGAAATCGATTTTGCTTCCTCGGTGAAATCTTCGACATCGTTCAGGGCCCGGGCCAGACTGAGCCAGGTGCGACGCGAAGCGGCAGCGGCATTTTTTGCCACGATCTCGGTTATTTCTTCCTGTTCTGCGCGGCTCAAATCGTCCCAGGAGGGGCCCATGATGTCCTCGGCCATGGTTTTGTCAAAGAACCCCGAGCGGATAAAACCGATAATCGCATCGCCGAGGATCGGGTATTTGAGCCCCTGGATCAACCTGCGATAGGGGGTGTTTTTCGGCATGATGACGGCCCCCTCGATGGCCACGATGGAGACGACCCGCTCGGGGTATCGTGCGGCGATGTTGAGGGCGATCATCCCGCCGTAGGAAACGCCGACGATGTCGCAGCTGGCGATTTCAAGCTTGTCCATCAGGGCAACGACCTTATCCGCCTGCTCGGCCACCAAATAGTCAAAACCGCCCTCGGGGCGACCCGATTCACCCGTGCCGAAATTGTCAATGGCCAGAAGGCGGTACTGATCCTTCAACAAAGGGATCACGCGGTTGAATATGCTGTGAGTCCCGAAGAGGCCGGGGATCAAAATGACCGGTGGGCCCTGACCGACCTCGACGTAGTGGATAGAATTGTCTGCGGCGAGGGAGAGCTTGTCCGTGCCGTACTTGGTTTGTGAACCACTGTTGTGGGCGCAGGAGACACAGAGAAGTAAGGCGAAGGACAACAGAAGGGAGCGGGAGATTCGTTTCATCATGACAATTTTAATATTCCAGTAGCTGCGTTTATTTTAATAGCGAGCGCAGCATACCGTGACAGAGCCAACTTATCGTAAATAATTTTGTTAACTATTTTTTAACTGCCAGATAGGGAGCCGTGCGGCCGGCCACAAGTGAATGGTCGAGGGAATGACTGTCGCGTCTTGATCAGCAGATGCACATGGTTGGAGGTGACCGCATAATTCAGGATCTGCGCACCAAAGCGTTTGCGCGCTTCATACAGCCAGGAGACAAACCGGCTGCGGTCCTGAGCGAACTTCAGCAAGAACTCTTTCTTGTGGCAACGATGGGTGATGTGCCAGATGCAGCCTGGAATGTAATGCCGATTCGCCCTTGCCATGCCCCCCTCCCATTGCGACAAATGCTAAAAGCCGCTTTTCGCCCCTGGGACAGTTTGGGGACAGGTCCCGTTTTCCCTTTTTCTAACGCCGACTTGACCGCTAATTATATTTCCCGGGCTTGCTTCGCCGCACCGGGACGGCCGTATCCCCATCGGGGCTTCTTGCGACGATGATCCCCGAGCCCATTTCCCTCCGGCGATTACTCTTCCTCCGGCTCACCTTGGTCTCTTATTGAAAATTGCTTTGCAAGTAGCTGTTTTTAGATTAAAATTCGGGACCTGTCCCTAAGGCCTACCGCTCTTCCGGAAACCGTTGCTGCCAAAGATCCCAAAGCTGCTCGTAGTCATTCTGCATATAGCGCTTTACCGCAGCTGCGGCATCTTCACCGCCCTGCTCGTAAAGCACCAGCGCATCACGCGCTTTCTGATCCAGCGCTCTGATCAGATTTTTTGCGGCTAAAAACCACCGAATCATCATCACCATTCTCAACCAGCGTCATAACGCCCAGCGTACCCGGCGCCCAACTGAGCGCAGCGTAGGTGGTGCGTCCGAGTTAACGCTGTTGTTATGCCATTATCACAACTGAACCAGAGGCAAAGTCATGGACGGCCCGCCTATCTTTTGTAAATGGAATCGAGAGTAGAGAGATAAACCCGAGAAGAATTTTAATTATTATTCTCAGGTACGCAGCTGGTATTGAAATATTCTCGTAAGAGCCAAAAGTCCTTACCCTGATTCCGGTTATTTTTTGCCCGAGGGTGCAAAAACGACTTGTGAAAATTGGCTCATACAAGAAGAACATCCCTAGAAATACGGCAATGCGCGCGTAGCCAGCAAGGGCGGAATCGGAGTCAATGGCAAGAGATGCGAATATGACAACGGAGAGAATAAAAACACCATCGATGAAGGTTGAGAGATAACGTCTTAAAATTGTCGGGCTTTCTAGCATTGCAATTTCCCCCTTTGGCATAACGCCTGGAGTGACCTGCGCAGCGGTTTTTTGTCGCGTCAGAGTCGATGCCATTGTTAGATGGCGTTTTCGAATTTATGTAATTAATGCATTAAAAAAACGTCCTATTTTCAGACCATAAAACATTTCTTCTTTTGTTGGAGTATCCTTTTTCACATTCCAGATAAGCCAAAGGCCAGTGGCCGAAACAGTGTCAATTCTTTTGCTCTCATATTCGAGGACAAAATTTTACAGATCATACATTGCCCTAGGTGAATCTTTATTCCATTCACCCAAGTATGCATAGGCGGCATCTGCCAACTTACTAAAGCCAGCACCAGAAAAATCGCGCTCCCGGGTTTGCAATGCCAAAAACGTGCAAGCAATTGTGGCAAAGAAATCCCAATCATCAGCATCTGCTTGGTCGCGAATTAGCCAAATTTTAATTGATTGGTCATCTTTTATAAGACTATTCAAGGAGGAAATTGCTATCAAATTCGAAGTATCCACCATCTGTTTGGCGATCTTCTTCTTTTGGTTAAAAAACATGTAATCAAATCCTTCCTCGTAAAATTTCCAGACAACTAACTTAGATTAGACAGTCTGTACAAAATCGGCTCAGAGCTGCATAGCACCTTAATCTTCCTGCTGAATTTCTCTAAAATTCAGACTTTCTAGCCTGATAAGATGCTTCGGCAAAGATTGTAGGCCGGTTTAGACAGACTGTCTAAGCCTCTAAGAGCCCGTCGGTTCGGCGAGGCTGCCCTGGTTGGAGTTAGCGGGTACTGGGTGCATGAAAAAAGCCGCCCGGCCGGCTGTCCCGACTGTGGCGGCTCTGATTGGCTGCGATGATTTTCCATCCTTCCCCCTCGGATGAAGCAGCCCCCATTGAAAAGCTTTTCCCCCCGGATGTCAACGCCTCATCCAGTCTCCGGCCTCCAATTCATATCCACCTACTCTGCCGCCAGCTCCTCGAGCATCTCCACGTCGAGCCGGTCTCGTGTCCGACCGGTCGCCAGCTTGTTTTTCTTCAGCTCTTTCAGGCCGATAAAGGGGATCTCCACCCCTTCGATCGACAGGAGATTTCTGCCGTTTTCAGCCTCGTCGTAAGCGACGCCGTCGATGCGGTTCAAGATGTCGATCCGGCAAGGAGCCACGCCGATCTGGAAGACAATCCCTTCCTCGGCGAACTGACCGGGTCCGAGATCGGCGAGGGGCGCGCCGAAGCGGGCAAGAGAGCGGAACACTTTCTCGGCATTGGCCAGCGACGGCCGGATGAAGATGTCGATATCACCGGTTGCCCGGGGAAGGCCGTAGGCGGCGAGTGCATACGCCCCGACCACGAGGTAATCAACCTCTTCTTCGTTCAAGATGGACAACATCTCTTTGTAGTCGGTATTCAGCATCCGCGCTCCCTCTGCCGAAAACGGCCCAGGTCGACTTGGTGATCTCCCAGATCTGGTCAAGAGCCACTTCCGAAAGGCAACGGTTTGATTCCCGCTGCGGATTGACGGTGATCTTGGAACGGTCCATCGCGACTCGCAAAGTAAAGGTAATATGGGAAATTTACACCGGAAATCCGCGGCGACAAAGCGAAAACATGCGATTCCTAGTTGGGAGCTTCCGGTTAGGGGGCGAAGGGCGGGAAAAGGCCTGGCATGTTCACTGCTTTATTTGGCGCAAAAAATCCTTGCGTGCCATTTTTATTTGGCGCATGCCGCCGGCGGTGGAGGCGGGGGACCGGACCCGTTTCACCGAGCTGGTGCTGCGGGAGTTTGACCTCCTGTACGAGGGGAATATCGCCCGCTTCGGGCTGCGCCTGTCCGAATACCAGGCCTGGCGTCAGACGACGCAGCCCTAGCAGCTGCTGGGGATCCGAACTTCGGAGGCAAAAAAGGCGGGACCTCGCGGCCCCGCCTTTGTTCTTACTTCCGTAATTCAAACCGGACTCACCCCACATTCAGCTCCATCTGCCAGATGCCGCAGGGGCAGATGCCGGCGCAGATGCCGCAGCCGATGCAGACGTGGTCGTCGGAGACGTACTCGTAGCGGTCGTCCCCCAGATCGACCCGGCGGATCGCTCCTTCCGGACAGGCCTCCAGGCACATGTTGCAGTCGCGGCAGGTGCCGCAGGAGAGACAGCGGTTCTTCTCGTCTTTGGCGTCGGTGACGCAGAAGCGGCCGCGGTTCTGCGGGCGGAAAAGCTCCTTGGAGAGACAGGCCTGGGGGATGATCTCCAGTTTCTTTTTCGCCACCGGCACGCCGCCGGCGAGATGGATGTCGATGTGCTCAGCGACTTCGCGGCCGGCGCCGATGGCGTGGGTGAGCAGCCCCGGGGCGATGGCGTCGCCGAGGGCGAAGACCCCTGGGGCGCGGGTCACCTGCCAGCAGCCGTCGACCTCCATCATCCCCTTGTCGGTGAGCCATTCCCGCGGGACGTAGGAGAGATCGGGGCGCTCGCCGATGGCGATGATCACGGTGTCGGCCTCGAGCAGCCGGCCTTCTTTGGTGTGGAGGCCGCACTCGTCGATCTTCTGGGTCTGGACCGGCCAGAGGATCTGGCCGCCGAGAGCCTTGAAGTGATCGATCTCTTTCTTGAAGGCGGCCGGGCGCTGGATGTCGATAGCCGTTACCTGCTTCGCCCCCATGGCATAGGCGCCGAGGCAGACGTCCATGCCGGCGTTGCCGGCGCCGATGACCACCACCCGCTCGCCGACGGTTGGCTGGGCGCCGCTGTTGATCTGCTTGAGAAACTCGAGCCCCTTGACCAGCCGCTCATGGCCGGGGAAGGGGATGACCACCGGATTGTGGGCGCCGCTGGCGACCACCACCGCGTCGTTCTCCTGGCGGATCTGCTCGAACAGCGGGGCGTCGACCTGGGCGCCGGTGCGGATTTCGACTCCGAGCGACTTGATCCGGTCGATCTCGCTGCCCAGCACCGTGGCCGGCAGCCGATCGCTCGGGATGACCTGGCGCAGCTTGCCGCCGACCTCGGCGTCGGCCTCGTAGACGGTGACCGCATGCCCCATCAGCCTCAGCTGCCAGGCGGCCGAGAGGCCACCGGGGCCGCCGCCGATCACCGCCACCTGTTTGCCGCTGGCCGGCAGCGGTTTGGGAGCCGCCGCTTCGGTGGAGAGGCGGCCGAGTTCCTTCATCGCCACCGGCTTGTCGAGGTACTGGCGGGTGCAGGCGTCCATGCAGAGGTTGGGGCAGACCTCGCCGCAGACCGAGCCGGGGAAGGGTGAAAACTGCAGCACCAGCTCCAGCGCCTCCTTCACCTTCCCCTGGCGCAGCAGCTTGATCCGCTCCTGGGTCGGGATGGCGCTCGGGCACGACGACTGGCAGGGGGCGGCGTAGCGCTTGTCCTGCCAATGGGGGATCTTCAGCCGGTCGTCGCCGGCGTTGACCAGGCCGGCGACGTGGGCATAGTCGTCGCGCACCAAGTCGCCGAAGATGCCGCCGGGAACCCATTTGTTGAGGCGGAACTCGCGCATGGTCGGGCGATGGACCCGCTTGCGCTCCTCATAGGTCTTGGCCAGGATCTTGCGCCACTGGGAAAAGTCGGTGAGCTGCGACAGGAGCTGGGGGCGGTCGATCTTCTCCAGAAAGATCGGGAAGCCGGCGCTCAGGAAC
>JACZKF010000302.1 GCA_014860175.1 Desulfuromonadales bacterium
GCCGCCGACGAGTACCGGGAAGTGATGGGGGAGCTCACCTACCACATCAAAACCGGTCTGCGCGCCTTCGGCCGGGTGTCGCGGGAAATTTACAAGTCCGACGACGACGCCAATGTGTTTGAGGCCGGGGTGGAGAAGATGCGCACTGCGCGCTTCTCCGGCTACCTGGTCGGGACCTTCCGCGACGACGACGACGGCCAGGACCTCAAAGGGGTGAAGGTGCGGGCCGCCTATCTGTTCGGCCAGAGTCTGGAGGCCGGGGTCGGCGCCCATATCGACGTCCTCGAGCGGCGCCTCGACGACGATGACGACGAGACCACCAGCAGCCGTCTGTGGGCGGACGCCACCTACTATCTGAGCAAGACGGCCAATGTCCAGGGGAAAGTAGAGAGAGTCGAGAGCGACCTGTGGGACCATTACTACCGGGGTCGCGTCCGGCTGAACATCTACTTCTAACGGGAACCAACAAGGAGCCTGGATACATGAAGCGACTGCTTATTCTGCTTGCCCTGACGATCATCGGCGCCGCCTCGGTGACGGCTTCGGTCCTCTTCGATCATGCCGCCCATCTCGAGTACGTCGAAAACGACTGCGCCGCCTGTCATGTGGAAGGGGCCCGGTCGATCGTCCCCGAGAGCCAAACCTGTCTGGAGTGCCACGATCAGGAGTTCATCGACGACGTGCAGCTCCCCGGCCTGAAGACCCACGGCCCAACCTGGGCGCTCAACCACCGCCCCTACGCCAAGATGAACGACTTCGACTGCGCCACCTGCCACCAGCAGGTCGACTGCCTGCAGTGCCACAAGGCCCGGCCGGCCGACGAGTTCGGCGAGTGGGGCAACAACATGATCAACGTGCATCGGTCGGACTTCCACATCTCCCACCCGATCGCCGCCCGCACCGATCCGCAGCTGTGCGCCAGCTGCCATGAGGCGCGCTTCTGCAGCGACTGCCACAACGACTTCCGGGCCGGACGGGCCAGCGGCCCGTCGCACCGTCGCACCTTCAATCTCGGCCTCTCCCGGGGGGTCTCCGCCCACCCGGAACTCGAAGCGGCCACCGGCATCACCATCAACGCCGCCACCAACTGCGACGCCTGCCACCTGCCGGGCTCCGTCGCTTCAGACATCCACACTTGGGGGAGCGACCACAAGCGCGAAGCGCGCAAAAACCTGGCGAGCTGCCAGGCCTGCCACCCCGGCGGCGACAAGTGTCTCGACTGTCACAGCACCAGAGGGGGCGGGACCAGCATCAACCCGCACGGCAAGGGGTGGGGAGACCGCGCCAGCCGTCTGAAAGACGCCAGCAACGGCAAAACCTGCCGCAAGTGTCACGACCAGTTTTGACGGCAGCCGGCAACCTTGGAGGCGAATAGAATGCAGCACAAAAATAGACTTTTCCGCTTAATTCTCCTGGCCGGCCTGCTTCTTGCTCTGACCGCCTGCGGCAGCAGCCGGTCGGATGACGATCGTGCCGAAGCCGGTCCGCAGTTCTTCGGGGTCGACGCCAACGGCATCGCCTATGTCGGCTCCGACCGCTGCGTCGGCTGCCACACCGGCCCGGTGCGTGGCACTGAGCAGGTCATGGCTTACCTTGACAGCAAGCATGTCGTCCACAGTACCGCCATCAATGCGGCCTCTTCCGCCTTTTGCCTGAGCTGCCACGACCCGATCCGCGACGGTCGCACCCTGGAGCGCTTCCTCGATCCGGCCAGAGTTCCGGCCCAAGGGCTGGCGGCGGTCGGCTGCGAGAACTGCCATGGGGCGGGGGGAGATCACTTCGGCATCGGACCGCTCCCGCAGCCGACCCCTGACTTCAACCAGTGCGGGAAATGCCATACGGCTCTCCCTTCCGGGCCGATGGGCCATGTGGGGCTCTCTGCCAGCGGCATTCTCGAAAACTATCAGGATAGCCGCCATGCCTCCTCGGTGCGCGGTGGCCCCACCAACGCCTTGTGCGCCCGCTGCCATTCGGATGAGGGCTACCGTCAACAGTTCGCGGCGACCGCCACTCTGGACGCCACCGAGCTTCCGGCCTTCTTTGCCGGCGTAACTGCACCGGCGGTCCGCAGTCCTGTACAGTGCCGTACCTGCCATGATTCCCATTCCGGTGAGCTGCGGACCGCGGCCACCGTCGATGCAGGAACCGCAGGCGTCGTCTTTTCCCAGGAATTCAATCTCTGCACCAGTTGCCACCAGGTCTTCCTGACCGCGACTCCGGATGCGGCCAGCGGCAAGTTCACCTATCTTCTCGATCCGGCCAAATCGCACTTCCTGGCCAGCGGCGGGCACCCCAACGCCGGTGCGGCCAGTATCGTCATCGACGACACGCATTTTGCCAATCAGGGCGGTACCATCGCCGGCTACAACATCGACGCGGCCGCGGCCAACGCCTGCACCGCCTGCCATGACCCGCACGGCGCCACCAAGTTCGCTCAACCAGGGGTGCAACTCATTGCCGAGGACTGGGCGACTTCGGGCCACGGCGATTACCAGGGGGAACCCTTCGCCCACACCTTTACCGATCCGGCCTGTCTCAAGTGCCACTCGGGTCCTCAGTATGCCCGCTCCGTCCAGGGTGTCGCAGCGGCCAGTCTCGACCTCTCGGGTGGCGGCCAGGTCGTCTCCTGCGTGGCCTGCCACGATCTGACGGCCCGCGATTCGGGCGGCAGTTTCGCCCTCGGCGCTCTGCGCCCGGTCGATGCCGTGACCTTCCCCTCGGGGGCCACCGTCTCTCTGGGCGGCCCGAGCAACGTCTGCATGGAGTGTCACCAGGGGCGCTCCTCGACCCCGACGGTCAATGCCAGGATCGCCGCCGGTAACCTCGGCTTCTCCAACATCCACTACTATGCGGCGGCGGCGACCCTCTTCGGTACCGAGGTGCAGGGCGGGTACCAATACGCCGGGCAGAGCTACCGGGGGCGCAATGGCTTTGCCGATCACGCCGCCCTCGGCCTCCCCCAATTGACCACCTGCGCCGGTTGCCACGTCGGCAGCGCCGCCGACCACTCGTTCATGGTGCCGGTCGGCCAATGCGTCGGCTGCCACCCGGGGAGCTCTTTCGAGACCCTGGCCGGCTCGCCATCGATCAACTTCAACGTGATCGGCACGCTCAAGGGGCAGCTGCTCGATCTGCTCCAGGCCTCCGGTGTGGTCCAACTCGACGGCTTCCCCTACTTCAGCAACATCACTACGGCGGCGCAGCTGCGTGCCGCCTACAACTGGCAGGTGGCCGACAAAGAGCCGTGCGGCTATATCCATAACGGAATCTACATCCGCCAGCTTCTTTACGACTCTATTGCGGATCTGGGGGGGGTACCTGCCTTTCCCCGCCCCTGATTCGCTGATTGCCGAGGACGCGTACTTGGAGGTCGCTCCTCCGGTTTTTTACAGCCTGGTCGAAATGGTCGGAGGGTATCGTTTCGTCCGGAAATTCACCACCCTTACAAGGAGTAGAAGGAATGGGAGAAAGAAGTTCGTTTCTCAAGTTGATGCTGGCCGGCCTGCTGGCCTGCTCGCTCGCGTTGGGCGGCTGCTCGGGCGATGACGGCGATGACGGTGTTGCTGGCGCCCCCGGCGCCCCTGGCGCTCCCGGCGAGCCTGGCGCTCCCGGTGCACCCGGTGCACCCGGCGCACCCGGCGCCCCCGGCACCGGTGTGACCGCTCTGGGCGTCCATGATGTCAGCCAGCGCGGCGCCATGGTCGAAGTGCTGAACGTCACCCCGAACACCACTGGCGCCGCAATCGAAGTCAAAATTACCGTTGACGGCGTCCCCCGCAACGATTTTGGCAACGTGGTCGCCGTCCAGACCTACATCCGTACCACCGACCCGACCAAGACCCCCGGCGTCATCGGCAGCTACGCTTACGGCAACGGCACCGGCACCGTCCAGAACACCGGCAACGGGACCTATATCGTTCAGGCCAACGCTCCGCAGGGGACGACTCCTGACTGGGTGCTTCAAGGGTGGTGGACTCCTGCCACCGAAACCACCTGGATGGTCCGTCTGAATACCGGCGCCGGCATCAACTATCCCGAGGCGAACATCCAGGCTCATGCCACCGCCGACGGCGGTCATGTGCGGCAGATGGTCAGCAACGACGCCTGCGCTGCCTGCCACGGCTCCAACATCTTCAAAGAGCAGCACGCTTCGCGCGTCTATCACAACAGCGCCTTCAGCGTCGAGGCCTGCGTCACCTGCCACACCCACTCCACCCGCACCAATCTTGCCCGCTATGCGCACGGCATCCATAATGCCCACAACATGCCGGGGGGCCAGTACAACAGAACCGCCACGAGCGTTTATCACACCACCTACCCGACCTACATGACCAACTGCAGCGTCTGCCACGACAGCGATGCCAGCCTTGCGGCTGCCAACAACGCGGCTGTCAGCTTCGAGCTGTGCATGACCTGCCATGGCGACTTCACCGGTTTCGGCGCTGCGACCTTCGGCGGCCTCAACCACTCTGCCATGACCGCCGCCACCAACTGCGCCACCTGCCACGACGGCGCCATCGCCCGTCGGACCGTCAAAGATTTCCACAACGGCCTGCGCACCGAGCGTAGCGGCCTGATCTGGGACGGCCAGGACATGTCGGTCACCGAAGGCGCCAAGGTGAACATGCAGATCACCAACATCGCCCGCGTCGCCGACAACCTGGAAGTCAGCTGGACCGCCGCCTATAACGGCGTCCCGGTCAATCCGTGCAACACCACCGTCGCTGCCGGCGCCCCGATCTTCTTCAACGGCGGCGCCGCCAATGCCGCCACCGGCCAGTCGGCCAGCAACCTGAGCTTCCTCAAGGGCTTCGGCCAGGGCGATGACTTCGTCAATGACGGCGCCGCAACCTCCCCGGGCCAGGCGAACGCCACCAACCTCGCGGCCGCCAATACCACCTGTGCCGACAATATCACCGCCGTCACCGTGGTTCCGTTGACCGCCGCCGAGCTCGCCTCGTCCAAAAACGGCAAAGGGATCCTCGCCCTCCAGGGCAAGGCCCAGGTGCAGGTTCCTTTCGACTTCAACCGTACCCTCGCCGGCACCCAGAACGTGATCCAGGTGCGTTCGAAGACCCCGACCCGCGAGTTCATGGTCGCCACCGGCGCCCTGCCGGCGCAAGCTCGCCGTTCGATCGTCGACACCGAAAGCTGCCTGAAGTGCCACGTTGGCTCCCTCTATCAGCACGGTGGCAACCGCATTGACAACGTCGACATGTGCATCATCTGCCACAACGAAGCCTCCAGCGAGCAGAATGTGCGCACTAATGACGGCGTCGATGCCAGCGAAGCCTACGACGGCCAGGCCGGCCAGACCTACGGCTTCAAATCGCTGCTCCATGCCGTCCATTCGGCCGGCCAAACCGGCAAGATCACCATGGTCTACCGCACCAATGGGGTCTATGTCTGGGGCAACGACGTAGCCGCTATTCCGAACTGGCCGGGTACCGGGCCGCAGACCGTTTTTGGTTCGACTCCGGCCGGCACCAACCCCGATGGGACGACCAGAAATCACAATTTCCACGCCCCGACCTACCCGCGGCTCCTGCAGGCTTGCGACGCCTGCCACGTTCCTGGCGGCGAAGCACTGCCGAATCAGGCCATTGCCGTGGCTACCACCATCAACACGGGCGCTTCCTTCAGCGGCCAGCTCGACGACACCCTCCAGGGCCCGACTGCAGCCGCTTGCATGAGCTGCCACCAGTCGTCGGACTTTGCCACCCAGTCCGCTCTGCGGGCTCATGCCGCGCAGATGGGCTTCGCTCCGCAGGTCTTCGCCAACGGCCGCGCCGACGTTCTTGGCCTCGCCGCCGGCACCGTGGAAACCTGCGCTCTTTGCCACGGCAACTAAGACTGAACTAACTGCCATGTAGTTCCGGGGCGGACCGAAAGGTCCGCCCCTTTTTTTGTGGTGCTCCAGGCATAGCGCGTGGCGAACAAGCGCCACTTGATTGACGAGGGTGGGGTGAAGTTCATGGGCACTACCCTGGAGGGATCTGGCGATCGGCCTCCGGTTGCCGGCGTCAAGAGGCGTCGGGACACGGGCTGCCAGAAATATGCAGGAGCGATGCGCGCAGGAGTAACCGCCCGATAAAGAGCCGAACACGAAGCGCCTTAGGTGGTGGGGACTAATGGGGGAGAGACGCGGAGGAGGGCGATCGGGTTGGTTCGTATTTGAGCGCCGAAGCTTGGGCAATACTTTTTGACGGGTAACGGGATGCCGTAAACCGTTACCTTGTGGATGTTCTTCGGGCCGTCATTAAGCCCTCGGCCATAAGTTTAGTTGGCGATTTCCGCGCGCTGAATCTGCTCGGCCAGGTTGGGGGCCAACCGGGGCGCATGGCGGTAGAGAAAGGCCAGTTCACTTTGGGCGGCCGGCAGATTGCCGGCCTGGAGATAGGCGATGCCGAGGTTGAGGCGGGCTTCGGGCCAGTTGGGGAGGCGCCGACGCACCCCTTCCAGATAGCCGACCGCCTCGTCGGGTCGACCGACGTGGATCAGGGCGACCGCCAGGTTGACCACCGCATTTTCCAGTTCCGGGGCAAGGCGAACCGCCTCGCGCAAGGACGGGACCGCGGCGCCATAGTTTCCGCTCACCAGGTGAGCGCGGCCGAGATTGTGCCAGGCGTCCGCCTTCTGGGGGTCGATCTGGAGAGTGCGCGAGAGGGCAGGAATCGCTTCCTCCAGCCGGCCCTCATCCACCAGATAGGTCCCGAGGTTGTACCAGGGTCGGGCTTTTTCAGGCGACTTGCGAACCACATCGCCCCACAAGCGGGTATTGCTCTGCCACACCGCGTTGCGCTGGAAAGTCGCGACGGAGAAAGCGACCACCAGAAGGGCGGCGGCCACCAGGGGGATCTTGCCATTGGCGATAGAACCGGTGGCCTGGGCGGCCAGGAAGAGGAGAGCGGCAACGGCCACAAAAAAGCCGATAGAAGGGAGATAAAGCCGGTGTTCGAAGATCACATCGAAGATCGGAATCAGGCTCGATTCGACGGAGAGCCCGAGAAAAAACCAGAAAATGCCAAAGGAGATCAGTCGCAACGACGGATCGCGGCTCAGGTCGTTACCCGGACCGACCCCTGCGGACGGTCGGGCGCGAAGGTGAAGATAAACCCCGAGGCCAAAGAAGGCCGCTAGCGCCAGGAAGGAGAGAACGACCGGCAGGGTGAAAAAGGTGGTGAAGACGGGGTAGTCGTAATCAAGGTTCTGGCCGGTTGGGAAAATCAAAAGCCGCAGGTAAGTGATTAGCACCCGAAATTGGGTTAGGAGATAGTGCAGACGGGATATTTCGGAATGGGCGCGCAGCTGCTCGTCGACCCCGGCGCTGGCCTCTTCACCGCCGCCGAAGAGTACACCCAAAGGGATAATCGGTAGGGTCGCCAGGAGTGGGAGGAGGAAAAGGAGCCGCCGTTTCCACTCTCCGCGAAAAAAAGTGAGTTCGAAAAGGGCCACGGCCAGTGGCAGGGTAAAGGCGATTTCCTTGGTGAACATCGCCAGCACCGCGGCCAGAAAGGAGCCGGCCAAAAGGGCCAGCGCTCTAAGGGAGCAGGTCATGGGAGCCGGGTCGGTGGGCAGGAGTTTTC
>JACZKF010000303.1 GCA_014860175.1 Desulfuromonadales bacterium
CTCCCAGTCGTCCTCGACGAAGCGGATATCGTGCTTGCCCGGGTCGATGCCGAAGCTCTTCAGAGAATCGAGATAGAGCTCCAGGATGTTCATCGGATGGGGCTTCATGATCACCTGGAACTGATAGTAGTGCTGCAGGCGATTGGGGTTTTCGCCATAGCGGCCGTCGGTGGGGCGGCGGGAAGGCTCCACATAGGCGACATTCCACGGTTCGGGGCCGAGAACGCGCAAGAAAGTGGCGGGGTTGAAAGTGCCGGCACCCTTCTCCAGATCATACGGCTGCTGGATGATGCACCCCTGGTTGGCCCAGTAGTTCTGCAAGGCGAGAATCAGTTGTTGAAAAGTCACAAATGCCTCCGTCGGTACGTGACCGCGACCCTTAGGTATACAGTATACAATGAAAAAGATAGATCTTAGCCCGCACCTCCAGGGCTGTCAAGCATTCACACGGGAGGTGCGAGTCGTCCCGGGTGCCGGCAATCCCGGCTTCCGCCTGTCCCTGGCAGCCGGTCGGGACGGTTCACGGCTGCGCCGTGACCTGCTGCAAAAAAGCCAGGGTGCGCAGCGGCCGGTGCAGATGCAGGCGCAGGGCAGCAGTGACCGCCGCCGACCCTTCGGCCAGGGTGCGCTCGCCCAGACGGATGTCGGCGAAAGCGGTCGCCGGGGTGCGCAGCAGCCGGGCCAAACTTCCCAGCGTCCCTACCGCCAGCCGGCCCCCGGGGCCGGCGCAGCCGCAGCAGAGACTGCCGCCGCGGGCCGGGTCAAAAGCCGCTTCCGTCCCCTGCAACGTCTGGCAGCAGATCGAGCAGTGCAGCAGATGGGGGACATAGCCGGCCATCTGCAGCAGGCGCAGCTCCAGCAGCAGACGGGTGGCCGGCGTTGGGCCGGCGGCCGCCAGGTGGGCGAGAAAGGCGTCGAGCAGATCGAAGACCCGGGCGTGCCCCTGCTCTTCGGCCAGCAGCACCTCCACCAGCTCACAGCCATAGGCGGCCAGGGCAAGTGCCCCCAGATCGGTGCGCAGTCCATGGCGCAGATCGATCAGTTCGGCCTCGCGCAGCGTCACCATCTCCCCGCGGCTGGCCGCCCAGTGCAGGCGCACCCGGGCATACGGCTCGAGGGCCGGGCCGAAGCGCCGGCGGCTTTTGCGGGCGCCGCGGGCAAACCCCTTCATCTGCCCCTGGTCGGGGGTCAGAAAAGTAACGATCCGATCCGCCTCGCCGTAGTCGAGATGGCGCAGAATGATCGCCTCGGAAAGCTGGTACATCGCTTGCGCTGGGCCTCTTTTTCTCTTCGAAATTACCGCCAGCAAGCATCATTCCACGTCGCCGCCGGTTTTTCAACGGCGAAGGTTGAACAAACACCCCTCTTGACCGGTTGTGTCCGGACGCCCGGCTGGTACATTGATGGGAGTGAGCCGCGAGGACGCGGCGGCCGGGAAATTCTCCCGGCGATCTGCTGCCAAGGAGGACTATCCCATGCCAGAGTTCGCCAACCCCTTTGCCGGTCTGGCGGCCCGGCGCCCGTTGAGCCGGGAAGAGCTGGTCCGGGCCATCCGCTTCCTGATTGCCGCCGAGTACGAAGCGGTTCAGCTCTACATGCAGCTGGCCGAATCGACCGACCATCGATTGGCCCAGGTGGTGCTCAAGGATATCGCCGATGAGGAGATCGTCCATGCCGGCGAATTCCTCACCCTGCTCAAAGAGCTTGCCCCCGAGGAGGCCGCCTTTTACGCCGAAGGGGAGGATGAGGTGCGGGAGATGATGGCCAAACTCGCCGGCGGAGCGAGCGTCGAAGAGGCGGTCCCGGAGAAGGTGCATACGGGGCCGGAAGCCGATGGGAATGCCGCCCAGGAACCGGTGGGAGAGCCGCCCCGGTTGACGGTCGGCCACCTTTATAGCCGCGATTGAAAAGAAATCACAATCCGGGAGGGAAACATGGATATTCTGGATCGCAGCTCAGCCCCCCTGACCGGGGAAGAATGGGAACGCCTCGACGAGGCAGTGGTGAAGACCGCCCGCAACATGCTGGTCGGGCGCAAGATGATCGAGGTCCTTGGCCCCATCGGGCCAGGGGTCTACAGCATGCCGTATGCGACCTTCAGCGGCCGCAAGAGCGCCGGGATCGACATGATCGGCGACCGCGAGGACCTGATCGTCGAGGCTGACCGGCGGATCACCGTCAACCTGCCGATGATTTTCAAGGATTTCAAGATTTTCTGGCGCGACGTGGAGGCCGACCGGCACCAAGGGCTCCCTCTCGACGTCAGCACCGCGGCGGTGGCCGCCGCCGAAGTCGCCGTCCAGGAAGACGACCTGATCTTCAATGGCCATGAGAAGCTGGGGCACCAGGGGCTGCTCAACGCCGAAGGGCGGCTGAGCGTCGGCCTCGGCAACTGGGAAGAAGGGGGGGGAGCCCTGGCCGATGCCGTCCAGGCGGTCAACGCCCTGACCACGGCCGGGCACTACGGCCCCTACGCCATGGCGGTCAACCCGTTCCTCTACGGCCAGACGGTGCGGGTCTACGGCAACACCGGCATGCTGGAGCTCGACCAGGTGAAGGCGCTGCTGCGGGGAAACATCTACCCTTCGGCCGCCATCAAGGAACGAAGGGCGGTGGTGGTCGCCACCGGCATGCAGAATCTGAATCTGGCCATCGGCCAGGACCTGATCACCGCCTACACGGCAGCCGAGAGCATGAACCACCTGTTCCGGGTCTTTGAGACGCTGGCGCTGTTGGTGCGGCGCGCCGACGCCATCTGCACCATCGAATAGGGGCTGAGCAAAAACGCCCGATCCGGCACCCGGAAATTCAGTTTGCATAAAATCGAAGGGGCGGGTTTAAACCCGCCCCTTCGTCATGCTGCCGTTTTCGCTTCCCACCCTTCGACCAGCCGGCGGTACTTCTCCTCCAGCCCGGGCATTCTCGCTTCGGCCGACCGGTAGGAGTCGACCATCGCCGGCCGCGGCTCCTGCGGCAGCACCCGCTCGGCCAGCGGATAAAGGATGCTGTCTTCCTTGTCGATATGGTCGCGCAGCAAGGTGATGTAGCCGCGGGCGTTTTCGATGATCGCCCCTTCCTGTCCCGCCTCGCCGGCCAGGGCCCGCTGGGCCGCCGCCTCCATCGCCCGGACAAAGGCGCGCCCCTGGTCGTGGGCCATCTGCATCGCCGCCACCGGCGAGTTCTGCTCCGGCATGCCGTTGGCGACCAGGGCGACGAACAGCACATCCTCTTCTTTGGCGTGATGAAAACGATCGGCGTAGTTACGGATGAAGTCGACTCCGTCGAGGAAAAAACGCCAGGGGACCGGCTGTCTCGCCTCCAGACGCTGCACGTTTTCCTCCAGCAGGGCGATCATCCGCAAGATCAGCTTGTGCTCCTCGACCATGACGGCGGTGACGTTGGTTTTCATCTCAGCTTCTCCTGGTGCCGTCGACGCCGATCACGGCGATCTCCAGCGGAATGTCTTTACCCGAGGCCTCCACCGCCCGCTGGGCCATCATCGCCATGCCGCGGCAGCAGGGGACTTCCATGATCGCCACGGTCACTGACTTGATGTCGTTTTGCTGCAGCATGGCGGTCAGCTTCTCGACATAAGGGGTGGTATCGTCGAGCTTCGGACAGGCATTGACCAGCACCCGCCCCTTGATGAAGTCGCGATGGAACTCGGCATAGGCAAAGGGGGTGCAGTCGGCGGCGATCAGCAGGTGCGCCTCTTTCAGCCAGGGGGCCGAAGGGGGGACCAGATGCAGCTGGGTCGGCCACTGGCGCAGTTCCGAATCGATCCGCCCGGTGGCGGTGGTATCGGTCTGCTCTTTTTTCTCGATGGTGCGCACGTTGGAACCGGGGCAGCCGCAGGCGAGATTTTTCATGGGGGATCTCCTTTTGAGTAAGTATCGGGTAGATGTTTAATATAGGACTAATTGGGTGATCAATAAGGTCAGCCGTTGACCGCTGGGTGGCCCGTCTGATCCAGGTAGTCGTTGATTTCGCCTTCAATCTGCTGCTCGGCTTCGGCGCCGAGGGCATGGATGGCGACCACGTCCTTGAGCAGGCAGATGCCGACGCCGCAGGTGACGCAGGCGATTTCGTAAGCCGACAGGATCTCCCCGATGCGGGGATGAGTTTTCAGGACGTCCTGGATGGCCTGGTTGCCGAGATCGTGCTTCAAGTTCATGTCGCTCTCCTTTCGTTATCGTGGGTGCAGGATAACCAGAGAGCGGAAAGGAAAACATGATGCAGGTCAAAAAGAAAAAAATAGTGAAAAAAGCCGAAAAATTTACTGAAAAAGAGAACCGAGCCGCCGGCAGGCGACCCGCTGTTCATTGCTGAGGATCACCCGCTTCATTGGGGTATCCCCTGAATTTTTGTCTCCCCGGTAGTGTTGACCGACCCTTTCTGCCCCGTCTCGAAGACAAACTCCCACTCCTGATAGCTCTTGGCCCCTTTGAAGTTTTCGTAGGCGGGGAGAAAATTGTCTTCCTTGAATGGCGTGAGGGGACTGGCGCTGCGCACCCCCTTGATCCGCCCGCCGGGGGCCTTGATCAGGACAAATTCGTCGCCGGTAAACGGGTCGGTGTACTTGCGGCGCAAGTGGCGCACCGTCCCTGCCGAACGGTTGTCCTTCACCAGATCATCGAGGCTCGCCGGGTACATTCCTCCCCCGGGAGCGGCGCCGATGGGGAGGTTAAAGGATGGTTGTTGTTGCTGCTGGGGATTGCCCTGGGCGGATTTGAAATAGCTCTCGATCGCCTTGCGGTACTGGTCGCCGCGAAACAGCAGCTCCTCCTCCTTCAGTTGCTGCATGAGGGTACTGGTCAGCGCCCCTGTCATGCCGAGAGAGAGGCCGAAGATGACCAGCATGATCAGCACCAGGAGCAGGGCGCCGCCATGCTGGTTAGTGAGAGGGGAGTGTCGTTTCCGTTTAGGAGACATGTTCTCGTCCGAAGAGGCTCGGACGATTATAGAGGGCGAGAGGAAGTCAGGGCAAGGGGAAGAATCAGGGGGAGACGATTTATCCCGCATGATTAGCCGCCGTCGTCCTCCTCGGCAGGCGGCAGGGTGCCGGTCGCGATCGGCACGTATTCAACCTTGACGATCTCCAGCTCACGCTCGCCCATGGGGGCGACAAAAGTCACCAGATCTCCCACACGCTTGCCGAGCAGGGCCTTGCCGAGGGGCGATACCCAGCTTATCACCCCGAGCCCCGGCACCGTTTCGTCCCCCCCGACGATACTGTAGGTCTTCTCCTCCCCCGCATCGTCGACCGTCACCGTGGCTCCGAACAGCACCCGCCCGCCGGCCACCTGGAGCTGCGCCACCGGGTCGATGACTTGCGCCGCTTCCAGGCGTTTGGACAGAAAGCGGATGCGCGCATCGAAGCGGCGCAAGGCCTGTTTGGCATAATGGTAGTCGGCGTTCTCGCTGCGGTCGCCGTTGCCGGCGGCCCACTCGGCCGTTTTGGCCATCTCCGGGCGTTTGGTGTATAGCAGCTCGCGCAGCTCGGCCCGCATCGCTTCGGCGCAGGCGGGGGTCATATATATCAGCACCTTCACAGCTCTCCTTTTGTTTCCTAAAACTTGCGGGCGAACAAAAAGGGAAGGCCTGCATTGCATTGCCTGCAGCCTCCCCTTCTCGCCTGGTGCGGACCAGTTTTGTTCTACTGCTGCCTACTTCTGCGCCCAGGCCCCGCCCGGTTGTTCCAGATACCACCCCTTGGCCGCCCGGTCGCGCCAGCTCTGGGCGAAGATGTTGCGAACCTCGTCGACCTTGTCGGGGAAGCCGTTGGCGCGGGCGATCTCTTTGTACAGGCGCTGGCGGTCGTCATTTTCCGCCTTGACCAGCCGGTTGGCTTCGCCGCGAGCCTTGAGGTCGAGGCCGTCGGTGGTGCGCACCTTGAGCAGGCCGTCGGCACCGACGCCGACATGGCCGGAATCGAGGAACGGAAAGAGAGAGGCCGAGCGCTCCTTCATCGCCTCACGGATCGCCCGGATCTCCGGGGTGGTGATGTCGATATTCTGGGCCGCGTAGGCCGAGCTCGGCTGCAGCAGGTTGAAGAGGGAGCTCCCCGGCCCCTTCACCGGCGGCGGAGGATCTTGAGCGCGCTCGCCCCAGACCTCATCGACGATGCGATCGGCGGCGCCGCGCACCTCTTCCGCGGGGAAATAGATGTTGATGGTGACACAGGAGATGATCAGAAAAATGGAGAGCAACGGCAGCAGACGAGCGTAAGTTTTCATGCACAGGCTCCCAGGTGAGTCAAAGTTATCTTGGTTCATGGTGGTTCAAAACATGGAGCACCGGTCTCCCGGCGCCCAACAGCCATGATTCTACCCTTTTCTTCCTGGGAAAATCAATTCTCCCAGGTCGAAACACCAAGGCAAAAAGGTCTCCCCGGGATGAAAGGAGGGGCAGACACGCCAGCCGGGCACCGATGACAACAGGGCGCAACCTGCTATAAGGCTAGGAGGAGCCCCGCCAGTCGGGTGGAACAAAGTTCAGGAGGGAAGACGCATGGCACGACAGACAAGGTGGCTGGAGCTGGCGGCGGTGGCGGTCGGTGCCGCCGTCTCCTGGCGCGTCCTTCAGGCTCGGCGGGAGCGCCGACTGCTTCTGGAGCAGGGGGATATCCGGGAGCTTGAAAGTGCCTGGGCCGAGGTCGACGACTGCCGCATCCACGGACGGGTCTCGGCGGCGGCGGCCGAGGAAGGGGTCCCACCGGTGGTGCTGATCCACGGCTGGGGCGTCGCCGGTACTTACTTTCTCCCCACCGCCGAGCGCCTGGCGGCTGCCTTCGCCGTCTATCTCCCCGACCTCCCCGGCCACGGCCGAAGCGACACCCCGCCGGAACCGCTGGATATCGCCGGTCTTGCCAGGGCCCTGCTGGGCTGGATGAAAGCGGTGGGGATCAAACGCGCCTCTTTGGTCGGACATTCCATGGGGTGCCAGATCGCCGTCGAGGCGGCGCTGCAGGAGCCGTCGCTGGTCGATCGACTGGTCCTGATCGGGCCGACTCCGGATCCCGCCGCCCGCAGCGCCCCCCACCAGTTCCGGCGTTTCCTCCTGGGCGGCCTGCACGAGCGGCTATCTCTCAGCCTCCATCTCGCCCTGGACTACGGGCGGATGGGCGGACGCCTGGCGCCCGAATTCGGCTTCATGCTCGCCGACCGGATCGAAGATAAACTGCCGAAAGTCCAGATCCCGACGCTGCTGGTGCGGGGGGAGAAGGATACGATGGTGCCGCAGCGTTGGCTCGAGGAGGCGGCGCACCTGCTGCCGACGGCCGAGGTGGCGGTCATCCCGGGGTGGGGGCACGCCGTCCAGTACAGCGCCCCCAAGGCGCTGGTCCAGGCGATCCACCCGTTCCTACGGCGGGCGGGGAGGGAAACCGGGAGTTAGATGACACCGGGTGGACACTTAAAAATACCCGGGAAGAACTCATGCTTGATTTCCGCCCCTTCATCGACCGGCTACACGGATTTTCCGAACCAGACCTAAAGCAATGACGCTCCCGGGGTTTTGCCGTGCCCCGTCCGGCGGTCATACCCCCTTTCCTCCTTCATCCCCTCTCCAACAACTTCATCCCCTTCTCCAACAACTTGCGGGTTCATCGGCCGCGACACTGACCGGGTAATCTTGATATTCGAGGGTTAGGCGTCTGAGGAGGGGCGGCAGATTGTCATTGCACGGCCGACACCTCCCCGGTTACCCTCGGGGCCATGCTGGGTCGACCATTTTGCTGACCCGGAGGAAAGGTCAAAATGAAGATCTGGATCGATGCCGATGCCTGTCCGCGAGCGGTCAAGGAGATCATTTTCCGGGCTGCCGAACGCCTGCAGCTTGAGGTCTGCCTGGTGGCCAATCAGGGGCTCGGCAAACACCATTCCCGCCTCGTCTCTTCGGTGGTCGTCCCGGGGGGGTTCGACGAAGCGGATAAATATATCGCCGAACACGCCGCGGCCACCGATCTGGTCATTACCGCCGATATTCCGTTGGCGGCGCGGGTAGTGGAGAAAGGGGGAGTGGCGCTCGATCCCCGGGGGGAGCTCTACACCGGGGAGAACGTGGG
>JACZKF010000304.1 GCA_014860175.1 Desulfuromonadales bacterium
GGGGAAGGGGGTGGCCAGGGCCTGGCGCACTTCCACTTCCAAAGAGGGGAGATCGACGGTCGGATCGAGGGAGGCCAGGGTGAGCAGGCGCTGCTGGTGATGGTAGGTGGCCGTGACATCGACCCAGTCGAGCCACAGCTCGGGGACCGGCCGGTCACGGTTGGCCAGCCGCGGCAGCGCCTCGATCCGCCCGGCCAGATCGTAGGCAAAAAAGCCGAAGAACCCCGCCGGAAAGGGGGTGGCGGCCAGTGGTGCGGCCCGGCGCCCATCGAGGATCCCTCCCAGGGTGGCAAAGGGGTCGCCGGGGAGAAATTCCTCCCTCCCCCCCTGCAGGCGAGCCAGTCCCCGGGAGTCGAGGCGGTAGGACTCGCGCCGACGCAGCGGCACCAGGGAGAGGCGGCCGGTGCGCGGGGCGACGGCGGCGCTCTCGAGAAAACCCGGCCCCTGCGGACAGAGCCGCAGGTGCAGGGCCAGTGGGTCGAAGCGCTGGAGATGGAAGGTGCGAAGCTGCATGGGCGCCAGTGTGCCGCAGGCAAAAGGAAAAGGCAAATAGGATTACCAGCGGTTGCCTCGAGGCAACCGCTGGTCAGGTGAACAGGTCAGGCGGCGATCCGGCCGTCACGAACGGTGATGATCCGCTCGGCCTGCTGGGCGATTTCATGGTTGTGGGTGACCACCACTACGGTTTTTCCCCGTCGGTGCAGGTCATGCAGCAGCGCGATGATCCCCGCTTCAGCCTCCGAATCGAGGTTCCCCGTCGGTTCGTCGGGCAGGAGCAGATCGGGGTCGTTGGCCAGCGCCCGGGCGATGGCCACCCGCTGCTGCTGGCCGCCGGAGAGCTCCCCCGGGCGGGCGCCGGCCTTCTCCGCCAACCCGACCCGCTCCAGCAGCTCCCTGGCCCGCTCCGCCTGCTGCCGCGCCGGCACGCCGGCCAGCATCATGGCGGTTGCTATGTTTTCGCTGGCAGTGAGGGTGCGCAGCAGGTTGAAGAACTGGAAGACGAAGCCGATCTTGCTCCCCCGCAGGCGGGCGAGGGCGCTGCTGTCGAGGCTGGTGAGCTCGACGCCGCCGATGTGGACGGTGCCGGTGGTTGGCCGGTCGAGGCCGCCGACCAGATGCAGCAGGGTGCTCTTGCCGTGCCCGGAGGGGCCGACGATGCAGGTGAACGATCCCTTGGGGATGGCCAGGTTGGCCCCGCGCAGGGCGTGGGTCGCAACAGCCCCGCTGCCGTAAGTGCGGGAAAGATTATCGGTGCGGATCATGTCATTCATAGCTGATGGCCTCCACGGGCGCCAGCCGCGCTGCCCGCCAGGCCGGGTAGACCCCGGCCAGCATGGCGATGACGGCGGAGAAGACGACGGCGCCGAGAATCACGCCGACACTGGCCGGACCGACCGCTCCCGACCCACTGACGAAAGCGGTGAAGGCGTTTTGAGTGATGTGAGGGGCGGCCAGGGTGGAGAAGAGCAGGCCGGTGACCGCTCCGGCCAGGCCGCCGAGCACCCCGTAGATGGCCGACTCGAGCAGGAACAGGGTGAAGATGGTCCGCCGGCGGGCCCCCAGGGCAAGCAGGATGCCGATCTCCCGCTTGCGCTCGTAGGTGGCGGTCAGCATGGTGTTGATGATGCCGAAGGCGGCGGCCAGTACGGCGACGGCGGCGATCAGCTGCAGGGTGATGTTGACCGTGCCGACGATGGAGAGGACCGACTTGAGCATCTGCTTGTCGGAGACGACGCCGAGGCTGACCGCCTCCTTGATCTTCTCGGCATAGGCGTCGACCTGGTCGATGTCAGCGACCCGCACCGCCAGATAGGAGACCCGATCCCCCTGATTGTAGAGGCGCTGGGCGGTGGTCAGAGCGACAAAGATGGTGAGGTCGTCCTTGCCGCCGGTCTCCTTCAGCACCCCGAGGATCGGCAGTCGCTCCCCCCGGATGGTCACTTCGCCGCCGGGGGCCAGGTCGAACTGGTCGGCGACAATGGCGCCGAGCACCGCCCCGGCCGCTTCCGTATCCGGGAAATAGTCGCCCCGGGTGACCTGCCACCCTTTGAAACGCAGCGTCTCCGCCGGGAGAATCCCCATGACGCCGACCGGACGGTTGCGGATGGCGGTGCGCTCGGCGAGAAACGGCAGGGCGGTCAGGCCGTCGATCTCCTGGACCCGGGCGACCTCGTCGGCGGTGATGGTGGTCGGCAGCTGTTCGCCGGTGAGAATGGAGACCTGCTCATAGGCGCACGACCCTTTGGGGGTGACGACCAGATTGGCCCCGAGAGCGGCCGATTCGCGACGGATTTCGCTTTTCAGACTGCCGCCGAGGGAGAGGAAGCTGACCACCGAGGCGATGCCGATGGTAATGCCGAGGAGGGTGAAAATGAACCGCCCCCGTCGGCAGGTGAGATTTTTCAGAACCAGCCGGGTGAGAGTCATCTCACCCCTCCAGCTTGTGATTCTTGACGACCGTAATCTTCTCGGCCACGAAGAGGTGGCCGCCACCGGAGGGGACGAAGGTCCCGATCACCCGCAGTTCATCACCGAGGGCGGGGCGCGCCCCCTGGTAGCGCACCGGCACCAGCAGTTTGTTGCAGCCCGGGGTGGTGCACTGCAGCTCTTTGACATCCATGATGCCGAAGACGGTCGGGTCGTTTTGGGCGAAAGCCGCGGTGATGCCGACCACGGTAATGGTGCCGGTATAGGCCCCGGGGTCGGAGCCGACGGCATTGACATGGAGAGCGTCGGCCGTGCCGGGGCGGGAGATAAGCAGCGCGATGACCAGGCCGGCGGCCAGGCCGAGGCCGACCAGCAGATATTTCTTCATGGTGACTCCTTCAAACAGATAAAGGGTAGGGCAGACCGCGACCATAACCGGCGCTGAAGCCGCCGCGGTAGTCGGGGCAACGATGAATGGGCGGGAATCTAGATCGCTTCCGGGGGGTAGTCGATGGCGCGCAGGTACTCGCCCCGCGGAGGGGGGTAAGGCGTGGCGCTGACCGTGACGGGAGAGTCGGCCGGTGCCAGCAGGGCCAACGGTTCGGCCAGCTCCAGAGTCAGGCAGGAGAAGCAGGGGCAGTCGAAAGTGGCGCAAGGGGCCGGCTGGCTCTCCTGCTGCTCCTGTCCACCGCAGCAGGCGTCGGCCACCTCCGGATGGGCCACGGTAGTGGCCGCCAGGGCGAAGCCGCTCAGGGAGAGGCTGACGAACAGCAGCAGCAGGAAGGCGGTGGCCCGAAAGGTTGAGGACATGCGACTAACTTTAGGTGGAAGGTCGCACCCTGTCAAGATTTTCCGGACTGATTAGGGTGGCGCTGCCGAAGATGGCCCGGCCGACTCCGGGCGGCGCCAGCGGGGGCCATAGTCGATGGCCGCCGCCGGGCAGACGCGCAGGCAGCGGGCGCAGGAGAAGCAGTCCGCGGCCAGGGGCCACCCTTCGAGGCGGCCGCGGGCGGCTTCCAGCGGACAGGCGTGGGCGCAGGCGCTGCAGCGCGAGCAGCGGCGGCGGTTGATGCGGATGCCGAAGAGGCTGAAGCGCTCGAGAAACCAGGAGTACCAGCCGAACGGGCAGACCAGCTGGCAAAACGGACGATAGACGAAAAAAGCCAGGCCAAGAAACACGACTATCGAAGCGACGACGGTCGCCAGGGTGAAATCGAAATCGAACAATCTAAAAGGGTTGATGGGGTCGTACAGAACCGTCCCCGGGTTGCTCCCCAGCCACCCCGCCACAACCAGGAAGGCGGCGCCGAAGATCAGGGTGCGTACCGCCATGGTGGCCAGAAACGGGAGCTGCCGATGGGCGTGCCGGTGCCGGGGGGGGAACTCGTAGAGCAGCTCCTGCAGGGCGCCGAAGGGGCACCCCCAGCCGCAGATGAGCTTGGTGCCGAGCAGGGCGAAACAGGAGAAATAAAGCAGGAGCAGCAGCTTGCCGGCGAGGGAGCCGCCCCCCCGGGCCAGGTCGAGGAGGGGGTCGATCGGGTTGGGAGAGCTCCCCAGGGCGAAGCCGAAGACCAGGACCGTCAAGGTGAGGGCGACGAGAAAAACCCGTTGAGGGTAAGGGGAGGTGGACCGCCGGCCGCCACGGACCAGCCACCAGAGCGCCGCCAGCAGCAGAAGGGGCCAGAGCCAAAGTTTCAGAAACGAGATTTCCATCGGCAGATTGTGGCCCAAAAGGATGGTTCAGGGCAACTCCCCTTTGGAGGATGGTCACAAAAGGGCACCTGGTGCCGCCAGTTCGCGGTGTCCCGTCACCCTGCGCCCCTGGCCCGGGGTCAGAAATTGCCGGCGTTGCGGGTCGAAGAGCCGATGGCGAGGATCGCTTCGAGTTCCGGCGGCAGCTTCCCTTTGCGGCCGAGGGAGACCCGCTCGGTCTCCATCCCGACCACCTGGAGGAACCGGTTGGCCTCCTTCATCGCCTTGGCCAGGACCCCGTCGCTGCTTGGCTGTTCGGCAGGCACATAGACCAGC
The DNA here is from genome assembly GCA_014860175.1 of Desulfuromonadales bacterium. Lineage (GTDB taxonomy): Bacteria > Desulfobacterota > Desulfuromonadia > Desulfuromonadales > JACZKF01 > JACZKF01. The sequence goes on from JACZKF010000304.1 coordinate 4,456, forward strand.
AGCCGGTTGCTGGAGGAAAGACGAAACGGCATGAAGAGACGCTTTTGCTCCCCATCCTTCACCACCACAATAAAGGCGTTGCAGTACTGGGTCGGATACCCTTCGATGGACAGCTGCGCGAAGCCGATCGACTGATGGATTTCGCACAGGTCTGCGGCCCGCTGGCGGGGGATGGCCGTAAGGTCCCAATCGACATGGAAGAAGGCGCCCGCCGGCGGGGGGCGCCGGACCACGTGCGGAGGGGGGCCGGGGTCGGTTTTGGCCAGCATCAGGGTGCCGAGCCCCAGGCGTTTGGGGGCAGTTTCGGATTTGCCGGCGGCCGCCTCGGAAAGGGGGCCGAGCGCCTGAAGTTGGGCCAATTGCTGCTCCGCCAGTGCCTTGGCGGCGGCCAACCGCCCGTTTTCCAGGTGCAGGAGTTCGGCCTCTGCTTCGGCCTGGCGCAAGGCTTCCCGCAGAGAGGGGAGTTCGCTGTCGACTGCCGCTGGTGGTGCTGCCACGGCTATCCGGGCTTTGCTGCCGGCCTGTTCCAGGGCCAGCTGCAACTCGGCCAGACGGGCCTCGGAGGCTCGCTGGGTCTCCTCCATCTGCTGTCGGCGGAGGCGCTCGGCTTCGCTGGCGGCCCGCGCCTGGCGCAGCTCCTCCTGGAGGGAATCCAGCTGGCGGTCATCGACGGCGGCGGCGTTCGCCAGCCGATCTTTTTCTGTTTCACCCCACGCCTGGCGCAGGCGCTGGTGCTCGGCCTCCTGGGTCGCCAGAAGTGCGGTGGTCTGCCGCAACTCCTGCTCTAGCTTGGTCAGCCGTACGCCGTCGGCGGTGGCGGCCGTCGCCAGGGCCCGGGTCTGTTCTTCGGCCACCGCCGTGCGCTGCTGCGCCTGCCGTACCGCCGTCTCAAGCTCGTCGATGGTCTGCGCTTCGCTCTGCCTGGCCTGCTGCAGAGCCTCCAGCTTCCTTTCCAGCTCCTGCCGGCGAGCCCCCTGCTCCTCCAGCTCCTGGCGCTTCTTCGCCTCGGCCACTACCCGCTCTTCGGCCC
>JACZKF010000305.1 GCA_014860175.1 Desulfuromonadales bacterium
GCACCCGCCCGCGCGGCGCCGCCGCCGGCGAAGACGACCTCCTCGGCCGGGAGCTGCTGGCCCACCCCAAGGAGCGCGCCGAGCACATCATGCTTCTCGATCTGGAGCGCAACGATCTGGGAAAAGTCTGCCGCGCCGGCAGCGTGCAGGTCGATGAGCTGATGGTCCTCGAACGCTATTCGCACGTCACCCACATCGTCTCCAATGTGCGCGGCGAGTTGTCCCCCGGGGTCGGCCCTTTCGAACTGCTGCGCGCCACCTTCCCCGGCGGCACCATCACCGGGGTGCCGAAAAAGCGCTGCATGGAGATCATCGAAGAGCTCGAACCGCTCGGCCGCGGCAGCTACACCGGCAGCGCCGGCTACATCGGGGTCGGCGGCGACCTCGACCTGAGTATTCTGATCCGCTCCTTCCAACGTTTCGGCGAAGAGATCACCTGGCAGGCCGGCGCCGGCATCGTCGCCGACTCCGAACCGCAGCGCGAATGGGAAGAGGTACTGGCGAAAGGCGAAGCGATGCGCAAGGCGGCCTGCGGATGATCATCAATCTCAACGGTCAATTCGTCGAACCGGCGGAAGCGACCTGGCCCTTGGAGGACGGCGCCCGCCTGTACGGCGACACCCTGTTCGAGACGATGCTGGCGCGGGGGGAAAGGATCGTCGCCCTGGACGCCCACCTCGACCGGCTGCAGCTCTCCGCCCACCTCCTTGGCTTCCCCTGCGACCGCGGCCGGCTCGAGGCGGCCTGCCGGGAGACCGCTGCCCGTCTGCGCACGCCGACCTCCCGCCTGCGCCTCACCTTGAGCCGCGGCCCTTTTTCCGGCCTCGCTTTCCCACCGGCGGACGCCGGCCATTTTGCCCTGAGCGCCCGCCCTTACGAGGAGCCGACCGAGGTCGAGCGCGCCGCCGGGGTCGTCTGTCTCCTCGCCCCCAACCGGCGGGTCAACCCCCTCTCCCACCTGCCGCAGATGAAACGGGGGAACTACGCCGACTGCCTCTACGCGGCCAACGCCGTCCGCGCCCGCGGCGCCCGCGAAGCTCTCTTCTGCGAGCCGGACGGTCGCCTGCTCGAAGGGGCGACCAGCAATCTCTTCGTCCTCCTCGACGGCCGCCTCCTCACCCCCCCGGCCGGCGACCTGGTCCTGGCCGGCACCATGCGCCGGCGGGTGCTGCAGGCGGCTGCCGCCGCCGGAATCCCGACCGAAGATAGCGACCTGCCGCTGGAACAGCTCTGGCGTGCGCAAGAGGCCTTTCTCACCAATGCGCTCCTCGGCCTGCTCCCCATCGCCTCCCTCGAAGGCCGCCCCATAGGGCGCGGCGACCGCTGGCGGCAGCTGCAGGCAGTGGTCAGTCAGGACTGAAATCGACTTCTCTGCGCAAATCCCTTGACCGACCCGCTTCCTCTCTCTATAATTTGCCGACTTTGCCGAAGTGGTGGAATGGTAGACACGTCGGTCTCAAAAACCGATGGCTTCTGGCCGTGCCGGTTCGAGTCCGGCCTTCGGTACCAAGTAACAATCCAGAGCAGTCCAGCAACACCCAGAGAACCCGCCAAATTGGCGGGTTTTTCTGTTTCCAGCGTCTGGCGTTGTCCAGCATCCTCCGTTGACATCCAGTTTTTTTCGGGGTATTTTTTGAAGCACGAGTCAAATACCCCAAAAGAAAATACCCCAAAAAAAATACCCCAAAAAAAATACCTCAATAACAGGAGGGCTGCCGCCATGCCAAAGATCGTCGTGCCGTTGACAGACGCTCAGGTTAAAAATGCAAAGGCTGGCAGTTCAGACTTCAAGCTTTTCGACGGCAAAGGACTGTTTCTGCTGGTCACCCAAACTGGCGGTAAGCTCTGGCGTTTTCGTTATCAGTTTGACGGCAAGGACAAAACCATTGCCTTGGGGAAATACCCCGAAATCCCACTTGCCGAAGCCCGCAAAAGACGCGACCAGGCCCGACAACTGATCGCCGGTGGTTGGGACCCAGCCGATGTGAAAAGACAAGCGAAGATTGAGAACGCTGAAAAACGAGCCAACACCTTTGAGAAACTTGCCCGCGATTGGCATGATCGGCAGGCTGGCACCCTCTCCGATCGCACTCGCAAAATGATTATGGCTCGCCTACTGCGCGATGTTTTCCCTGTCATCGGCGGTATGCCTTTAGCCGAACTCAAGCCCCGTGCCATTCTCGAAAATGTACTCCGGCCCATTGAGGATCGAGGTGCAGTCGAATTGTCGCACCGAATGCGCGGGGTCATCTCCCAAGTCCTGCGTTACGGCGTCGCCTGTGGGGCATGCGAACGGGACCTGACCATCGACCTCCGTGGGGCGTTCAAACCGGTACAGCGCAGGCATCACGCCGCCCTGGATGCCTCCGGAACCACGGACCCCACCCAAGTAGGTGCACTGCTGCGCGCAATCGATGATTTTGAAGGCTCCATTATTGTTAAATGCGCCCTCAAGCTTCATCCACTTGTGGCAACCCGCCCCGGTGAGTTGCGCCATGCCGAATGGATGGAGATCGATTTTGATTCGGCTACCTGGTCCATTCCTGCAGGCAAGATGAAGATGAAGAACCCACATATCGTACCGCTATCAGAGTCAGCAATTTTCATACTGCGAGAACTACAGCGATTGACCGGAGGCGGCAAGTATCTCTTCCCCTCGGTTCGTTCGACATCACGGCCCATCAGTGACAACACCATGAACGCGGCGCTACGGCGCCTTGGTTACGGTTCAGATGAAATGGTGAGCCACGGCTGGCGGGCAATCTTCCGCACTCTAGCCGATGAAGTTTTGCAGGAGAGAATCGATATCATTGAGGCCCAACTTGCCCACCAGGTGCAAGACACCTTAGGACGGGCCTACAATCGCACCAGCTTCTTAAAAGAGCGACGAGAGCTCATGACCAGATGGGCGCAATACTTGGACGGCCTGAGAAATGATAGAGGCAAGGTGATCCCACTCAGGAGGACTGCGCCATGAAATGGTGGCCTTCGCGGAAGAAAACGGAACCCCTTATTGAGACTTTGGTCTCCGTCGATGAAGAGGGAAATATTTTCTGTTTCGCTACCCGAAAAGGAAACATTGGATCCAAAGATCAGGCAGATACAGGTGAAGAACATGGCAATAAATTACATGAGGTTGAACATTAAATATGTATTCCAGCCTCCTCGAACGCAGGCGCAAGAACTGGCATTGAATCAGAAACATGTTCTTTCACCGACTCCTGGAACTTATACCAAAGGCTTTTCTCTTTTTTACTCGGAACCTTCCACACAAACCGCTCTGTGTATCTGTCTGTAGAGTCCCATGATCCGATTACTTTCAGCCCATTGCCTAACCACTCATCTGCTCTATACTTTTTAAGGTATGGTGCTTCGGCAGCATATTTTTTAAATCTGGTCGCGGTTTTCTCGTTTTTGTCTCCGCTATAAGTTTTCCCAAAGATTTGCAACAACTTTCCTTCAATTTGATTCCAATCGTCTTCCGTTTTCCTATTTATACTTTCCAGGTATGTGAGATAGTGATAATAAAGTTTGCGGGCCGCCGTCATAAAGCGGAGATTGTTATTAATCTCCGGCTCCACAAGTCTTGGGTCAGTCCACCGATGACTGACCCAGTCAGGGTAGTGTAATGCGTCAGCATGTCCTACATTTGGAATATAATTTCCCCCTAAGGAATTATAATCGTTGTTCGCACCCACGAAATTTTGGTGAGACCAGGTATCGACGTAGCTGTGTGAGCAAATGCCTATTCGGCAAAGTGCACTCTCGTAATCTCCAGATGTAAATTTCAATGCAGCCTTTTCGAGAGAAATCTCCATAATTTTTCTGGCATAATTACTGTCAGGTGTTGTATTAAGGACATTTTTTTTCTCGTCTGACCGTGGAGAAGATTCTGATTGATCACCTGGGATAAAATGAAAAATTGGATAGATTTGCATTAAATCTCTTCTTGGCAGTAGGATATTCATAGTCTGAGATATATTATTTACATAAGACGGAATTTCATCAATATGGTCATCGAATACTTTTATCTCCATGTCATTGTCATCGACATATTGAGAGCTATATGCGATAACCTTTGCTTCTTCTGGCTCAAAACCCGCGTGTTTTGCCAAAATTCCAGTCACCCAGTAATGAAATTCTAAGTTCATAGGGGTATCCTCCTCCTCGTTACAGCAAGAAACAGATCAGACATCCAACCCCGCTCCATTCTTCCGCAGCCATTCCTTCCGCTCCCGGTGGTTCGGCAGCACCTTGTCCACCTCGTTCCAGAAGGCGTTGGTGTGGTCTAGATGGTGGAAATGGCAAAGCTCATGGACGACGATGTAGTCGATGATCGTCTGCGGGGCCATCATGCACTTCCAGTGGAATGAAAGGTTGCCGTTCGGTGAGCAGGAGGCCCAGCGATTACCGAGCTCGCGCACATGGATGTCGCCCTGGATGACACCAACTTTGGGTGCGTAGTAATTCACGCGCTGGGTGATCCGTTCGTGGCCGCGGGCTATGTAGTACTCACGGAAGGCGACCTTGGCGGCCTCGATTGCCCCCTCGTCTACCAGATCCCGCCGCAGGCAGAAGCGCCCGTTTTTAAGCAGCAGCGGCTCCGATTGGTCCGCGACGAGCAGCAACCGATAGGATCGACCCAGATAGAGGAATCCCTCGCCATTGCGGTATTCGCGCAAAACACGAGTGGCATTGAGATCGCGCCACTCCGCCAGATTTTTGTAAATCCAATAGCGCTTCGCCTCGACGATATCTTCGATCCGCTCATCGGGGATCGACTCCGGCGCCCGCACCAATACCCGCCCATCGCGTTCAATAATGATGTCGGCGGTGGCACGGCGGCTGCGGATGACTTTGTATGGAATGTCTTTGCTATTTTTCGCTTTCATTTGTCCTTCTCTATGGTCACCCTCCCCCAGCCCCTCCCATCAAGGGAGGGGAGGAAACAGAGGGGAAGCTTTCTGGGCTCCCTCTCCCCTCGTGGGAGAGGGCTGGGGAGAGGGGGTTATCTCGTCAGTTCCTGGTTTCGTTTCTCGGCGAGCTTCACGATCTCCACCGCAATACGTTCGTGCTTGTCAATGAGCTCCGGGATCCCGCTCAACAGGATTTCCGTATCAATGTTCCCTCGCAGCTTTCTCACTTCGATCGGCTTCTTCCAGAAGTCGATAATGCCGATCGTCTCCTGCAGCATCTCTACCATGCCGGCCATCAGCTTCTTCAATTTCGGCCGGTACTCGGCCGGCACTTCGCCGCTCTCGAAGGCGAGCTGAACGACATAGTCGTAGAAGGTCGTCGCCTCCCGGGTCAGCCCCTCCACCGGAGCGGTCCGTCCAGCCAAAGCCTCGTGGCGGAGTTGCTCGTACCCCTCGGCCAGCAGCTCCCACTGGTCCCTGTGTTCCTGGATGAGCTTCTCCAGTTTTTCGCTCAGGCGTTTGTAGAAGGCCGGGTCCTCGTCGAAGTGGACCGTGCAGTGCTTGCGGATGGCGTGCTCCATCTCGCTCGCCTTCGCCTCAGGACTGCCGCCCGCATGCTTCTGCACATGGGCGATGAAATCGTCCGACAGCAGCTCGATGGGCGGGATCTTCGGATTGATCCCCAGGTCGATGAGGTGCTCGTTGATCAGCGCCTTCACCTTCTCGCCGGCATCGGAGATATTGAGGGAGTCGTCCTTGTAGCGCTCCTTGACCATCCGCAGCAGATAGCCGAAGCGCCGGGCCGGGCCGCGGTACGGGTGCCCCGCCGCGTGGGGAAGGATCAGGTTCAGGCTTTGCAGGAACTTTTTAAGGTAGACTTCGAAGTCGGCACGGCGCTTGATCTCCTGCATCGCTCCGACCGCCGCATGCACCACCGCCACATCGGCCTCGGGGGTGGGGAGCTCCCCTTTGACGAATGCTGCTATCTGCGTCACCCCGGCGGCGCGGAAATGCTGCAGCAGTCGCTGGTAGCGCTCCTCCAGAATCGGCAGCTCGGTCAGCCGGTTCCGCAACCCCTGCCGGATATCTTCGGCATCCTCCTCGGAATAGATACTGAGGGCTTGCATCAGGTGGTTTGCCAGGCCGATATAGTCGACGATGAAGCCGCGGTGCTTGTTCTTCGCTACCCGATTGACCCGGGCGATGGCCTGCAGCAGGTTGTGCTCGCGCAGCCGCTTGTCGATGTACATCACCTGCTCCACCGGCGCATCGAAACCGGTCAGCAGCATGTCGCAAACGATGAGAAAGGCGATACCGGTCAGGGTCTTGTCGGGGTCGTCAAGATCGAAAGGCTTGCAGAAGTTCTCCACCGCGCTCCAGCGCTTGGCCTCCTTGCGTGCCTCGGTAACAGCGGCCAGTTCGTTGGTTGCATCGGCGGAGATAACCACCACCGCCTTGAGAAAGGCGATGCGGCGAATGACCTCCAGGTTCGGCACCGGCTTGAGCTTCTCCCGATCGAGGCGCTCGGCCAGGGCATTGCGGATCGCCTTCTGGTAGCGGAGCGCTGCCAGCTTGGAGTGGCAGACCACCTGCGCCTTGAAGCCGTCGGGAAGGATGTTGTCGATGTAATGATCGACCAGATCCCGGGCGATGGCGGCGATGCGCTGCTCGGCTTCCAGGATGTCGCCGCTGGCCCCATATTTTTTCTTGATGGCGGCTAGCGCCTCGTCGCTGCGGTGGCGGAAGAGGTCCTCGAATTTTGTGTCGAAGCCGTGCTTGTCCTTGAGGGCGCTGTCCGCCGTCCGCCCTTCGTAGAGGATCTGCAGCGTCGCCCCGTCGTGCACCGCATCCATCAACTTGTAGGTGTCGATATATTCGCCGAAACGTTTCACCGTGCGCTTGTTGCCGTGCTGTTCGGTAATGAGAGGCGTGCCGGTGAAGGCGATGCGGGTGGCGTTGGGAAAGGCCTCAAAGATGTTGTCGCCGAGGTCGGAACCCTGGGTGCGGTGCGCCTCGTCAATCATCAGCAGGATGCGCTCGGAGGGGTTGACCACGCCGAAGCTCTCCCCCGACGGCAGCGCCCGGTAGGAGGCCAGCGCCTCGGCCACCTTGAGCGGCAGCGCCTCAGTGCGTTCCATGAACTTGTGCACCATGACCATGTTGATATCGGAGGCCTCGGTACTCAAGTGTTCGCGCAGCTCGGCAGTGCTCTCGATGACGTTCACCTTGCCGCCAATTAGCTTGGCAGTGGCGGCGAGTTGCTCTTCCAAATCGATGCGGTCGTTAACCAGCACGATCTTGAAGTCGGCCAGATCGGGCGAAGCCCGCAGCATCCGCGAGAGAAAGACCATGGTCAGCGACTTGCCCGAGCCTTGGGTATGCCAGACCACCCCTGAGCGCTCTTCGGGCGTTTGGCCGGTGCGCAGTCGCTCCGCTATGCGGCGGGCGGCGCGGTACTGCTGGTAGCGGCAGACCACCTTCACCCGCTTGCCGGCATTGGTGTCCATGAAGACGGTGCAGGTGCGCAGCACATCGAGTAGCGTCGCCGGGGCGAGCAGCCCCTGGATCAACCGCTCCTGCTCGCGCTCGATCCCGAGTGGCAGATGGTATTGCTCCCTCTCCCCGCGGTGGGAGAGGGCCGGGGTGAGGGGGAGCTTCCACCCGTAGAAGTGGTCATATCCAGAGGTGATGGTGCCGAACTCGGCCTTCTCGCCGCAGGTGCGGATCAGCAGCAGATTGGGGTGAAAGAGGCGCGGCTCCCCTTCGCGCAGACCGGCGGCAGCCGTTTCGGTACGTCCATTGCGGTACCGTAGCAACTGCTCGAAAGCGGCGTGCATCGGATTAGCGGTGTTGGCGTCGCCGATCTTGGCTTCGACCACTACCAGCGGGATGCCGTTCACGAAGAGGACGATGTCGGGGATGACGCACTGCTTCACGCAGCCGGGGGTGTCAACGCGGAACTGGTTGATGGCGCGGAAGCGGTTGCGCTCCGGGTGGGTGAAGTCGATGAGCTGCACCACAGGGTCGCTCTCGCCGGTGATCTCGTTGCGGTCGACCTGCGCCTTCAGAAAGAGGGCGTGAATTGCTTCATTGGCTTCGAGCAGGGTGCGGTTGGGCTGGCGCAGGATCTGGGAGCGCAGGTCGTCGAGCTGGCGGTCGGTCAACCAGGGGGTGCCGTCGGCGGTGCAGTTAATGGCGCGGACGGACTCGCGAAAGACCTCGGGGAGGAACCATTCGCGGAAGGACTCGCGCAGGCTGGCCGCCGGGTCGGAGGGGATGAACCCGTGACCCTGGTCGATAACCGTCCAGCCGAGAGTGGCGAGTTGGTCGAGGAACGGTTTTTCGACGTGGAGGTATTCGGACATGATCTCCAATCGTCCACAAAAACGGGAAATCGGCTTATTTCGACGAAATAAGGCCAGTATGGTTGCCTTATTCTTGGATCCAGGCGAACTCTGAACCTATCGCCGCCATCTCCTGATCCGTACCTCGCATTCCTTCAGAGGCAGACGTGTAGTCCCGCCTTCGATCAGCCTTTGCAAACGTTCGGCGGCCACCTCCGGGAGCAAGGCGCCACGGGCGACAAGCGTATCGAACACCCACAGCAGCCCGTGGGTTTCGATGCCTCGGTCCTCTGCACTCTGGCGCAGCCGTTTGTCTCCGGTCAGAAGGATGCTTTCCAGTTTGCCGGCAATGAACAGAGCCGAAGCATCTTCAAGACTGATCCGCGAAGACAGATTTATCTGAAGTTGCACGATCTCGGTGAGCGTTTCGGCTCCTATCGACTCAATGCTGAACCGCCCTGCATCCACGTGGCGCTTCAGTTGAAGCCTCTGATTCTTCCGGTTGACCTCCCGCCAGACGAGAGAGGTGGTACGCAAGTCAAAACCGAGGTCGAACCAGGCGTCGAGCAGATCGGCTTCCATCAGGTCGATGAGGACCGAGGCATCCTGAATAACGATCTTCACAGGAACTCGCTCAGCGTCTGCCGAAAATCGACCAGCGGGACATTCAGCAGCGACGCCCCCTTATCAAAGCTGATTTGCTCTTCCGCCGTGGCCCGCAGGACCAACTGTTCGAAGCGGCTGGAGTGCTCGGCGCCGAGATATTCTCCCGGCTCAACCCTATCCCACCCCTTTTTCCTGCGGATGATCCAGAACTGGCGATTAGTGGAATCGTCGATCAGCTTCAGGTCGTGGGCACGGTGCATGATCGCGGCTATGGACATGCCGTAGCGCCGTTTCAGGTCGATCAGCTCCTCCAGGCTGATCCGGTGGCGAAAGCCGCCGAAATCGGCCGTGAAGACTTCCGCGGGAATCAGCAACGCCCCGGCGAAGTGATTGCAGAATGACTCCAGCTCTTTGCCGTCCAGGTCGGTGTGCGGAGCGACCAGCAAATGTGCCGCTTCGTGCAGCGCCGTGAAGCGCTTGCGGGGAATGTCGTTGTTTAGCCACTTCGCCAGGACGATAACCGGATGGCAATCGGCCCATCCCGAAAAGCCATCAAAGCTCTCCGGCGCCTCGACCTCGAAAATCTTGAAACCGTTGATCTCAAGGGTTTCAGTAACATTCGGCAGCGGGTTTTCTCCCAGTTTCCAGTGAGCGCGGACCTTGTCGGCGGCCTCCTCGGCCTCTTCGGGGCGAGTGTATTTCACCCGGCTCAGTGGGTCGCGGAAGCAGGAGTGGAGCCCCAGGATCTGCTCGATCTCGCAGTACCGCTCGAAAAAGTCGGTGGCCAGCTCCTTGACCGCATCTTCGGACTTGGCCCCCAGACCGGTGGTCTTGCGAAAACGCAGCTCACTCAGCTCCACGGTGAAGGGACGGAAGAAAAAGTCCAGTGGCTTGTCGAGCACGTCCGCCACCGAGATCAGCACCTCGTCGCCCGGCATCATCTCCCCACGCTCGTACCGGTGCAGGGCGTTGTAGGAGACCTTGCCGCCGATGGCCTCGGCCACGGCCCGTAGCGACATGCCGCGCATGCGGCGCGCCTGTGACAGGCGCCGGCCAAAAATCTCTTTCGGGTCCTGTGGTTTCACGCTCTCCTCCGGACTCTGTTCCCGCCATAGTGGACGGGAAACGGTGCATTGCATGTTGACATTTTTACCATTTTTTTGGCTTCTGTCAACATACCCGTTTCGATAGGAGAAGAGCCATGGCCAAGGGGCCCCACCACCGTGGCCCCAACAGATGCACTCGAATCGATTTTTCTGCCGATCGCTGCTATTGGCAGAAGAGTCTTTCTATGCCCTGACTTGATTGCGGCGGCTGATAAGCTGGAGCCACAAACGTCGCCAAATACCATGAAAGCCCTCATTTTCTGCCTCGAAAATCAACCTATAAGACGAGCTGAAGCCTTCTTTGTCGCGGATAATTGCTGGCAGATCAACTACTTTCCTTGGTCCGACCCCGCTATGCATGTGCTGTTTCGCCAGTCGGACCCTGATTTAATTTTTGTTCCATCAGTTGTAGTGCAAAATATTTCCGATATTTTTATTGACAATGCACCATATAAAATATCTTTGATGAAAGCCTGCATTATTTTAGCGTCCTTTGACGCGTGGCTAATGAAGATCTTTTTCATGCCATCTCCCTTGCATTGAAAAATTTACACTCAAGCAGTGTGCATCCCCGCCGCTCTCATTTTTTCCTCCAAATCTTTATACCAGTCAGGATTTTTATCTTTCAGGAAATGGAGAATCTCTTGCCAATTTGTGGAGACTTCCCCATGCAATCCGTTCGTTAAATCAAATAGCTCCGCTAAGATTTTCTGCATGCCACCTGCATCCCATATTTGCCCATTTGCCCGTACCGCCGCCAATACCGCTCCAAGTTGGTAAGCCGTAAAGTGCGTGGCCAAGGGGAGGATGAGAGTCTCGCCGAACTTTTCTGCATATCGAAACCCACCTGCCCGTGAAAAGATAGGGATTCCAAATTCAATGTACTCGGGAATGGGGTTAACTGAAATGACTTTAGCTAAATCATCAAAAGAAAGATTTGCAATGCGAGCAAGAGCGCGCCCCTTTAGCTCAGGCACTCCGGTCGCGTGGCTCAAACACTTCACACGGTCCTCACCATCAACAGTCTCAACATATCTTTCCAATCTCCCCTTTGTCGACCTATCTAATGATTCCCATGCGAGACGAACTCTTCGACATAACCCCACAAGGGCAAACAACTTTCCATCTTCTGTTTCCCGCATGACTGGGGAAATATCGCTTTGGAAAACCTGTTCAGCAATTGCTCTGTACATCTCAACAATCGCCGCGATTGCGGCGATGAGCCGTCGCCTTTCATCTCCCGGAAGTTCTTCCCGGAGGAAATTTTTGCAAAGCACTACCAGAAGGTTTCTGACAAGGGCTTGCCTTGCCCGCCTAAGAGGCCCAGCCTGGAAGTGTCGAATAGCATCCTCAACTCTCTCGGGGAAGTATTTTGACTGAATCTCACCTATTATTCTGCCGAGAGCCGCCCTGCCTTGAACGGGCTCTCGCTGCAGGAGAATCTCAACAGCATTCCGCAAATGAGTTCGCGCCAGCTCAGCAGTGGGCTGATATGGGTCCTCGGGTGTCTGCATGCTTGGGTGGGCGCAGCGATTTCTGTCATCGTTGAGCCGCTTGAGATCTATCTTTTCGAGTGGGGTGAGCAATTCGAACTCATTTGCGGCGAGATCGATAAAGTTGCGCTCGAATTCGAGAGCCTGCTTGAGACCAACCTCCCCTCGGGCGCGGATTGCCTCAAACTCCTCAAGCCTACTCCTTGCGTTCGCATCCCCTGTGAGCTCCAATTCGCCTAACTTATGGAGAAAATCAAAGATCAAAGCGTTCCATGTAGAAACGATACATGAACGGTAAGCCCCAGCCTTGTAGCACCTGACTGCTTCATCGATATATCGTCTCGCTTGGTCATCACGGCAGCGGAGTGCAAGCTCGTCAAGATCGATCAGATTCCCCATTGATATCTCCGCAAGCAAACTAATTAGATTCAAGGCACCTTATTTGGACTTCCGAATAGGGTAAGACTTCAATCGGTGGCATGTCTGCACTGGCCTCCCCTGCAGCTTCACTTTCTCCTCCTGCCATAGTTTCAGGGATGAATTTGGCATGTGCTTTTCGCAGGTACTCCTTGGCACTATCGCGATCCGCCTCGTAAGCAAGTTGCTCATTTACAAACCGTAAGCGAGAGCGCGCGTTGTTAATCACGTCGGCCCATGTACGCGCCCACACAGTAATATTGAGCTCTGCATTGTCGAGAACCATCCCTTTCGGCCGGTTCCTCTGGTTTGCCTCGCTCTTTGCAAAGTCATTGAGGTCGTTTGAAATGGCAATGAAGGTCCAGCGAGTAGGGACATCATGGAACCGCTCATCGGTTGCGACGGCTACCGCATATTTTTTAACCTGGGTAAGCACCTCATCATCAATCTTTTTCGATGGCCGCTTCAACTCCACAACTAAGTAGTCGTACTCTCCTGACCGAGGTTGCACAACCTTGTGGAATAGCAAATCGACTCGGCCAGTCTTGCCCTCCCCCACCGCCACTGGTGCCGGATCGTCCTCGCGTTTTCCAAGTTTGTCTAGGTGCTTGATCAGGACTTCTTCCAGCCGTTCTTCGCTGCCGGCGAGAGCGAATTCTTCGCTAAAGAGCCAAGCCTCTTTTTCTAAAATCTTATGCAGTTGGTCTCGTTCAAGAAGCTTCCTCTTGTTTTCCTTGTCGAAAAGAAGAGTTTCCAGTCCGTTCAAAAGATCCAACCGATTTGCAACAATCTTGGCAGAGCTTATGATGGAGGATAATGGCGTCTTTTTTAAAAGATCTGCAAGGTCGTCCTGAGCTTCCTTTTTCAGCCCCAAAACTTCCCCAATAATTTCTTGCACTGAATCAGGGTTTTCACGAATTGCCTGGGCAAGCAGTCTAAATGTAAATTTCCTAGACTTAATATCGGCGCCCTCGAATGAGGGTAGATAGCTTTGTACATTGACGGCTAAGATATCAAAAACTTGCCGCTCAGCTGCTTCCACCGGGTCAATAAACGGCTTATCCGCATACGGATAGATATGCTCTTTTTTCCAGCGATCAACAATTTCTCCTTGATCTTCAAGGGCCCTACGACGGAAGTGCTCCTTTACCCTTACCTTTGCAGCATTTAAAATAACCTGCACATCAGGGTGGATCTCCGCGAGAGCAAGTTCATTGCTATTGTCCAGTTCACGAAAGTGATTGGATTTCACATACACTGTAAAATGGAATCCAGGTGCCCGGATCTGCTGTCCGACCGGCAGCTCGTGGAGCGCAATACCATTCGCATCACATAAGTGGACCACCCGCTCCGTTGAAATCTTCCATTCAATGATGGTGACCGACACGGCTGTTCTCTTTCCCCCGGAAATATCAATTTCTCCCAAGGGGTATTCAGCTGAATGACGCTGTGCAATTATTGGATCAACAGATAATCCATTATATTCAAGATTTAGGTCTGGATATTCTGTAAGATATGCTGCAAAGATTTTTGCCAACTCCATCGGCGCAGTGTCATCAACAAGCGAGCGGAAATTACGTGCGAGATTATACACGGTAACCTCTGTGCCGACCGGTACACCTTTAACCTCGACGGGATCAGATGCATCGAAATCATCGATTGTATCGGCATTTCCTATAATACGGTAAGAATAAGTGGCCCCATTCTCCCGATAAGTAGTATTCCACTCAACTCTATTGCCCAGTGCAAAAGCTCTAAATCTACCCTTTCCATTTTTCCCATGAAGAGCCCGACCATTTTGTCGAGCCTTTCTTTTCTTCCAGGACTCGCCAAGGCTTCCAAAAAGGGACTCAATCTCATTGTGGGGTATGCCGCTGCCGTGGTCACGAACAAAGATCTTCTGGAGGCCGCCGATGTCGTTCATGTCTAAAAATACCTGGACACGATCAGCGCCTGCATCGAATCCGTTCCAAACAAGTTCCGCCACCGCTGCGAGCGGACGAGCTGTTGTCAGTGATTGTAAATGGTCTCGCTTCGCGACGACATGTACTTTAGCCATATTCTCTACCCCCCCTGCGCCCCAACTGATAACTTCGACAAAAAGGTATCGGACTGCCCTACACGTACATGGCCAGTCAAAAGATCATGCATGAGACCGGCCTTTTGCTGGCGAAGTTTTGCGACTTCGCTTTTTAGGCCCTGGCTTTGCGACTCACAAGCTACTAAACACGTGGAGATTCTCCGCTGCTCTCGGATATCAGGCTCATGGATCAGCAACTTGCGAATTTCCTTCAGATTTATACGCTCGAATGTTGAACCGGCGGACACTTTGGCAAGTTGTGCTGATGTGGTTGACGTGGTAAGGGCGTAGAATACAAAACGAGTTTCAGACCCCTTCTCAATCATAATCACCACATCTTGGCCGATTGCAAACTGTACGTCAGTATCTATGTAACAAGGGACCCCGAAAGAGGCATTTCGTGAGAACACGATGTCCCCTCTTCTTGGCCTATGCACATCCGTCAATGAAAGGAAATCTTCTTTTGACACGTAATCAACTCCGTCTATTTCCAACCCATCCACCTTTACATTCCGCGGGCGGATAAACGGGTATCCTTCACCTTGAAACTCTGGAGTATAGTGCTTGCAATCCACTATACGGACATGATGGTCGAGCGGCTTAACTCCCCACTCCTTCGGAATCCACCCAATCGGCGATTCCTTGTAGAGTTCAGGCGCCTGCACGCGGGTAGGACGAAGCCGACCATCGGGGGTGACCCCGCGGGTGAAAAGGTCGTGCATCAACCCCGCCTTGATCTGCTGCACCTTCGCAATCAGCGCCTCCGTCTGCTCAATTGCTTCGTCCAGCGTCGAAAGGATTTCGGCGATGCGGCGTTGCTCTGCGGGGGTAAACGCAGGAATCTTCAACCGGCGAACGTCTGACGAGTTGATCGCGGGATAGTTGGAGCCAACCGTATGCGAGTTAATCTGCTGGGAGACGTCATCGCTCAGGATCGCGTATAGCACGTATCGAGAGTCAGTCTCACCCAAGGCCCTCAAGACCGCAAAGCCAGTTGAAGCTATGTAGTTCCCGGCCGGAAGGTCGCAGTAAGCAAAGGCCTTGAGATTTGGCCGAACGGTTGACATGAGCACGTCGCCAGTTTTGATCACGCGGCGGGCACGGCTCGGTGCATCTCGATATTCAATAGGGGCATCCGGAATGGAAAGCCGACCGTTCGTGGCGGCAGAGATATCGATGTAATGGAAGGCGAAGTCAGGTTTTGTCCCGAATGGAAGTGATTCCGGGTCAACTACCACCATTGACCCGAGAGCTCTTTTTTCCGGAGGCCTGGTTGTGGTTACTTTACTCATACCCCAACTCCACCAAAAACCCCTTCAACCTCGCCGCCGCCCCATCCCGCCGGGCCTCGATCTCCTTGGTCGTCACGGCATACTTCAGATGCAGATTCTCCAGCGCCGCCAGGCACGCCCGCTGGTCGGCCCGCAGATACCCCTCGTAGGTCTGCACCAGCAGCCGGTGCAGGCGGTCGAGGATGACCCGCCGGGCCTCATCGCGGTCGATCTTCTCCCGGGCGGCGGCGACCAACTCCTCCTGCTTCTTCTCCGTCGCCCGCAGCTCCGCCTTCAACTGCTTCGCCTCATCCTCCAGCGCCTTGTGCCGCTCCAGCCGCGCCTCGGCCGCCTCGGCCCGAGCGAGAAGCTCCTTCGCACTCCGCCCCTCCCGCTTCGCAAGCTTCGCCTGCGCCTTGGCCTCCTTCAGTTCGGCCTTGAGCGCCCTGGCCTCCTCGGCGGGAAGCACACCGGTGTCGTCGCTGTCCTCGTAATCCTCCTCATCGGCGGCGGCGAACAGGGCCGAAAGCTCGGCCAGCCGCAGGCGCTTCTGCTCGTTCTCGGCCAGCAGCTCCGGAAACTGGCTCTCCAGGATGTCGGTATCGGGGATCAGCTCCGCCCCCCAGCCGCTGGCGGCGATCGATTTGAGATCGGCCTTCAGATCGTCCACATAGCGGGCGAAGGCGCCGCGGATCTGGTATTCGTTCAGCAGGTCCTGCCCGGCGAAGGCTTCGGTGATGCTGGCGAGGAGCCGGCGGCGCAGTTCGTAGACGTTCCCCTTCTGCCCGTTCTTGGGGGCAAGCGCTTCGACCAGTTTCCGGTTTTCTTTCCACCAACTCTCCAGCGTCTGCAGGAAACGGCTCTGCGCCGTCGCCACGCCGGGATCGGTTTTGACCAGGTCGGCCAGGGCGCGGCGGTCGGTGATGGCGAGGGTGAAGTCGGAATAGCGGCTCACCCCCTCTCCCCAACCCTCTCCCACGAGGGGAGAGGGGGCAAAATCTGCGTTTTTACCGATAGCTGGAGAAGGCCCGCCTGAACTCCCCCTCCCTTTATGGGAGGGGGTCGGGGGGAGGGTTTGAGGCACGAAACAGCGCTCACGCAGGCCGGGGTAGTTCTTCCAATAGCGCGACAGGGATTCAATCTCCACCACCGGCACGCCTCCATGCAGGTGGGCGCGCACGTCGTGCGGCTCGGGGGGCGGGGCATTGTCGACGTAGCGGCGGATGTTGCAGTTGAAACCCTCGGCGGCGATCTCGCTCACCGGCACCCGGCGAGCATAGCCGGTGACGTCCTTCTGCTCGCGGTAGACATGGACCATCTTGGCGATGTCTTCCGGGCGCAGGAAGTTCTGCGCCTTTCCCTCGCGGTATTCGCGATCGGCGTTGATGAAGAAGACGTGGTCGCGGGTGGCGGCGTCTTTTTTGTTCATCACCAGCACGCAGGCGGGAATGCCGGTGCCGTAGAAGAGCCCGGCGGGGAGGCCGATGATCGCCTCCAGCCAGCCGCGCTCGATGAAGTGCTGGCGCGCCGCCTTCTCCTCGCCACCGCGGAAGAGGACGCCGTGCGGCATGACGGTCGCCATCTTGCCGTCGGCCTTGAGGACCGCCAGCATGTGCTGGACGAACATCAGGTCGGCCTTCTTCCCCTTCTCCGGCATCCAGACGGCGAACCGGCCGGGGTAGTCGATATCTTTTTTGATGTAGTTCTGCGAAAAAGGGGGATTGGCCAGCACCCGGTCGTAGCGCGCCAGCTCGCCCCCCTCGGCCCGGTGCTGCGGCCGGCGCAGCGTATCCTCTTGGCGGATGTCGGCGTGCTCGATGCCGTGCAAAAGCATATTCATCTTGCAGATCGACCAGGTGGTGCCGATGCTCTCCTGCCCGGCCAGCGTCAGGTCGCGCGGGTCGCCGCCGCACTCGCGGACGTAGTCGCGGGTCTGGATGAGCATGCCCCCCGAACCGCAGGTCGGGTCGTAGACGCTCATGCCGGGCTGGGGAGCGACAATCTCCACCAGGGTGCGCACCACGTCAGCCGGAGTGTAGAACTCCCCCGCCTTCTTGCCGGCGCTATCGGCGAAGTACTTGATCAGATATTCGTAGGCCGCGCCGAGCAGGTCGGGGAACTCGAAGTTCTCGTCCCGCAGCGGAATCTTCTCGAAGTTCTGGATGAAGTTGGCGAGGGTGTCGTCATCGAGGGAGCGCTGACCGATCTTCTTGTTGAAGTTGATCCCCTTGAGCACGTCCTGCAAAGCATCAACGTTGGCGTCTTCCAGCGCCTCCAGTGCCTTGTTCAGGGCGGTGCCGACGTTGATCTTCAGGTGGCGGATCGTCGACCAGTGGGCCTCCACCGGGACGAAGAAGGTGTATTTGTCCGGATTGGTGAGTTGGCCGGCGATGACCGGCTCAGCCATCCCTTTGGCGCGCAGATCCTTGGCGAGCTGCTCCCGCTCCTGATCGAACAGGTCGGAGAGGCGCTTCAGGAAGAGCATGCCGAAGATGTATTCCTTGTATTCCGAAGCGTCCATATTGCCGCGCAGATCGTCGCAGGCGCGGAAGAGGAGGCTTGAGAGCTGGCTTAACGTAAGCTTTTGCGGCATGAAATCACTCGTTCACAGTTAGATATACGAGAACAAAAAAACCGCCCCGGGCCATAGGCCGCCAGGACGGTCGCTTCAAATCTTCCCTAATTCCCCCCACCAGAATCCCATTGCACTGCCCCCCAGGGATTAAACAAACTGAACGCCCCGAGAATAGCCCTTCAGGGGGGAAAGGTCAATGAAAGAGCGGATCACAAGGAGCAGTCAGCAATGGTCCCATTATTGGCCGTTTCCCCTGCGGTCAAGGTGATTCAATTCGGCACTCAATTTTTTGGTATACATAATGGGGGCGGTCGACCGCGGTTTTCTATCCACCAACCCGGCCGCCTCGGTGCGCGCTCCGCGTGAGCGGCGGGCACTCAAGGAGCGCACCAAATACCTCTCGGCTGGTGAGGCGGAGCTGCTGTTCCGGGCGATGCCGACTGACAATGGCCGAATCAAGCCGCTGCGCGATCGGGCGATGATCGCCCTGATGATGCTTGAAGGGCTGCGGCGGGTGGAGATTGAGCGGGCCTGTGTTGCCGATATCGAGACGGTGCCGGGTGGTGACATCCGGATCCTGGTACGCGGCAAAGGCAAGGAGCGCTTCATCTACCCGCGGGAGGACACGGCGGCAGCCCTGCTGGTCTATCTGGAGTTACGGGGACAGGTGCCGGCCGACGCGACCGGCGAGCCGATCTTCGTCCAGATGCGCAAAGGGGGAAAACTGGAGGGGAGAATTACCCGCATCGGGGTGAATAAGGTGGTCGACCACTACCTGCTGAAGGCCGGCCTGAAAAAGCCGGGGCTTTCCTGCCATGCCCTGCGGCACACCTGCGGGGCGCTGCTCTACCAGGCGACCCGGGACGTGCGGGCGGTGCAGGAGACGCTCGGGCACGAGAATATCGCCACCTCGGCCGGCTATGCGCATATCGTCGAGCGGAGCAAGATGCGCTATACGCGGGAGATCCCGGTCGGGCTTACGAGGATTTGAACTACCCACCTCGTTCAAAAACCGCTGAACGCCGGCCCCGCTTCGAACCGGCGCGAGTCGAATTCCGGTACAGTCACTTCCGTTTCTTCCCTAAGTTATTAACAGCTACCTTCTTCATAGCGCCTACTTTTTTCTGCGGACGCCCGACCGCAATTAATTGGTCTAAATATTGAATTCGCTTTTTCGCTGCGTTTATTTGCTCCTCTATTTTTCGCCGCTTTTGGATCTGCTCCAGAATTGAGTTCAGCTCTTGTGGGGGGATATGCTTAAAAATGCTCTTTCCGCATACCAGAGCTCCCATCATGTCCTGCTTTTTTCATCCCGCCCCGCAGGTGGTGCACTTAGGATTTGAACCTACCCTGACCCCGATATTTCCAGTATTTTATTGTGGAGACAGACAGAGCAAAGGCGGTAAAAGACTACCCTTGCACCACCACGCGTCCATCGAAAAACCTCAATCGAATCCTGCAGGTGGAGAAAATTCCATTGTCCCAGGCCCATAATCTCGCTATGCTCATCCTTGGTCCACCTCAAGCATCCCAGAGAATTTGGCACGGGTGGAGCGGTTCAGTTAAACCGAGTCTTTCGGCGGCTTCGCGCCCCAAGGAGGAAGCAATGGCATTTTTTATTTGGAGAGACAGCTTCAACATCGGCATTGAGGAAATTGATCAGCAGCACCGGAAATTTATGGAGATGTTGAACGAGTGCTATGAGGCTGTATCTTTTGCCAAAACAACTACCATTAACCACGAATTGGTGAATAAACTCAAAGCATACGTTTCGATGCACTTCGATTATGAAATAGATATGCTAAAAAATACCGGATACATAGAAACTGAACAACAATTAAAGCAGCATAAATATTTTGAATCACGCATTTCGGAATTGGAAAGCAGTCTATTGCATGTTAATGCTGAGTCGCTTATTACTGTATTTTCATTTCTAAGGGACTGGTTCTTAAATCACATCTTAGAAAACGACAGAAAATATGTTTCTTTTGTAAACCAAGCAGCAAAAATTGGAACCAAATAATTCTGAATTAAGCAATTAGCTGGAACAGAAGCCTTTTGATCGAGTCGCCTCTGAGTCCTTTGAAAGCGGGTAGATTCAATTTGCAAGTGCATCACCACGGGCTTCGCAGAAGACCTCATGGGGTGTCCGGTATTGAAGGGGATTTTTCGAGGTCGATTATTTAGCCTTTCGATCGCCTTGGCCAGCTTCGAATCTGAGACTCGCCTGAAGTCAGTTCCTTCGGGAAGTAGTAGCGCAGCAGGCCATTTGTGTTCTCGTTTGTCCCCCGCTGCCAGGCGGCATACTCATCGGCAAAGAAGACCTTGGGCCCGGTGCCGCCCTGAATGCCTAAGGTTGAACCTATAACTCTGAACTGCCCAGACGGGGCAATTTATGTCAATAGATGCGGCAGGTAGTCCTCAACCAGTTTGTCGACCAGCGTAGCCTGGAGGATGTCCCTCTGCCGCTTTAGCGGGGCGCGGTCCGGCCGCTCGGCCATCCAACGCTTGAAATTCGCAAAGGCGACGGGAGAAACCGTATTCATCCTGGCCATATGGCCTGAGGTAGAGACGATCATGCTGGAGAAGCGCGGCGCGCTGAGAAGTACTCCCGCTCTTTTGGCCTGCACGGCGAAGAACTCATCCTCGGTGTCGGTCAACCGAAGCGGATGGGGATCGCCGTCGATCACTTCCCGGCGGATAATATCGACCTCGAAGCCTTTGCTGTTGACCGCTGTATAGCGCTGGTCCTCCCGGATTTCGAAGGTCGGATCCACTTTCCGGATGAAACCGAGCATGGACAGGCCGAGCGTCTCCATCTGGCTGACGAAGGTGATCCTCTTGCGCGTATCCCATAGCAGGTCTATATCCCGGGTCGCCAGGGCAGCGTGTCCGACACGGACCCCGGCGGCCGTCTCGTAGGCATAGAGGGCGTGCGTGCCCACCACAGTGAAGTGTTCCGCAAGCCCGGACTTGTACAGACGGTGAAGGATGTCAACCAGCAGCTTCGGGGCGCGGCCGACATGCAGAGCCCGGTTCATTCTCTGGTGGCGGGCCAGCTCCTTGGTGAGATCCGCCAATCTTCTTCTCGCCACCTCCTTGCGTTTGGTGAACGCCTCATAAATTAGGGTGGTCTCCTGCGAACGCGGCCCAAGGCTTCTTTGCGCATTCTTGGGCGAGCACTTGACGAGGTACTCAGTCCCTCCCTGTCGCTTCCAGTACATCCCGCCGCGCACCTCGACCGCGCTTTTGCGGGCGGCCTCCCAGGCGGTGAAGGTGGCCTGAGCATCGATGAACTGCCGCTGTGCATCTTCGGCAAGAGGTTCTACGAGGTATTTCGGTAAATTTTCCACATCTTGAAATCTATACCGAAAACGTTGTTATTTCAACAATATATTATCTCAGGCGAAACGCGGAGCCTGCTCTTCGGGAAAACTGAATTCGAAGGTACCAAAATTGTCCTGCTGTCCAACATGGACAGCCATTTCGAGGCGAGCGCCGACAGGAAGGATCGGCAGCACCTGGTGGTGAAGGAGCAGCTTGGCCTCCAGGACCTTGATCAATGCCTCATAGATCTTTTAGTCAATCCGAAGGCAGATGAGCCCCTCGACGGTCATCTGATGAGGATGGGCAGAAGGTTCTGACACCTCGAATGAGGTTCATCACTTGATCCGTGGCCCCCTGCACTGTAAGCTTTCACCGCAGCTAGAACCTTCCCGGTCGTGTCCCCGCGAAAGAAGTTCGATCCGAAGCACTTATAGCCGCTCCTTATGAGCACGGAAGGCCGCCAGCAATTTCTCGTTCGGTGCTGGTGGATTCTCGACCTCGTCGAAAAACCGCTTGGCTGCCTCCGCATCCAGTCGAATAAGGTTCTCCTCCTCGATCACTGCCCGCGCTCGATCAAGCGCAGATTGAACTAGAAACTGATTAATCGTCGCGCCTCGCAACTCGGCCGCACGGGTGAGAGTCTCGTAAACGTGCTTGGGCACTCGTGCAGAAATGCGTGTTTCGACCTTTGCAGCCATGATGTCTACACTCCGTGAATAGCTGATCTGCCGCAGGTTAACGTAGCGGTGCAACATGTTGGCGCCAGTTTGGCACATGCTCTTGATTTTAACGGCTTTGGTAAACATCTAGTTTATGAACCCAAGGCATTGGTCCTGCCGTCAGACCGATGATGCAGTGCGCTTTGCATCCTTCTGTCTTTTCCTTCTTGAGTATGGCACGAACGGCGCCTTCCTTGTCATGATTGCCATGGAAGTTAGCACAATCACAGTTTTTCACCTGGATTCACCGCACCATTGAAAAAAGTTTTCATTCTTGCTTTTGATCTCCGGAAATGTTCTATTCACCAGTAGGTGTAACTTCCGATAATGGCAAACTCGGAGAAATCCGGGGACGCAAAACCACGGGTCCTCGGCCGCTTAGCAAAGCGGCACGGACGGCCGGGCTGTCGAAGAAGGACAAACTCCCATGGAAAAATCTTCAAGTAGCGGCGACATGCCGCCATCGAGCGCAACCGATCTCATTACGAAACGGTCGGGCCTCTCTTTCGTGCTGGCCATGGTCTTCTGGACCATGGTGATCGCCGCCTTGGCGGGATGGCATTATTACCAGTCCTACCGGGCCGCTATAGCGAATGCGACAACCGCTGCTCGCCACAGCCACAGCAAAGATCTAGCCTTCCGAAACTGGACTCTTTTGCACAGCGGCGTCTATGTGCCGGTCACCGCCGAAACCCCGCCCAACCCTTATCTGGCACATATTCCCGAGCGGGATCTCCGCACCAGCTCAGGCCAGCTTCTTACGTTGATAAACCCTTCTTACATGACCCGTGTTGTCTATGATATGGGCGATCCAATTTTCGGGACCCTCGGGCATATCACCAGCCTGCTGCCAATCCGCGCGGAAAATGCTCCGGACGACTGGGAAGCGAGTGCCCTGCACAATTTTGAAAAGGGGGTGACGGAGCAGTCTTCGCTGGAGCCTATCGGCTCCGCAACCTACCTGCGTCTGATGCGACCGCTGATGGTGGAAACCGTATGCCTCAAGTGC
>JACZKF010000306.1 GCA_014860175.1 Desulfuromonadales bacterium
CGGTGGCCAACGGCGTGCGGCGGCTGCTGTTCGGTTTCGCCGCCGAGGCCGAGGTACGCGCGGCCGACGTTCAGGTCGGCGGTCTGGCCGTCGGCTTCCGGCTGCTGCTGGCGGGCAATAGTCGGCCGGTGCGGCTGGCGGTGACCGGCCGCCACAATGTCCACAACGCTCTGGCCGCGGCCGCCGCTGCCCATGCCATCGGCATCGAACTCGAGCAGATCGTCGCCGGGCTGGAGAGCTTTCGCCCCTCTCGCGGGCGGATGGAAATCAGCCAGCTCGCCGATGGGATCACCGTCCTCGAAGACACCTATAACGCCAACCCGCTGTCGATGCGGGCAGCCCTGCTGGCCCTCGATGAAATAGGGGGCTCCGGGCTTCGCCTGGCGGTGCTCGGCGACATGCTGGAACTTGGCCCCGAAACCGCGCGGCTGCATCGGGAGGTCGGTGCCGAGGCGGCCGGCCGGGCCGATTACCTGGTGCTGCTGGGGAACATGGCCGGGGAAATCGCCGCCGGGGCTCGCCAGGCCGGCATGGCGAACGAGCGGGTGCAGATTGCCGCTTCCCACGAAGCGGCCGCCGCCGCCGTGCGCCTGCGGCTGCGGGCCGGCGCCCGGGTCCTGGTCAAAGGCTCCCGGGGGATGAAAATGGAAAAGGTCTGCACTGCCTTGCGGGAGATGGACTCCCCCAAGGCGGTGAATCACTGCTAGAGGCTATTCGATGCTGTATCATCTGCTGTATCCGCTGCATGCCGAGTTCTCGGCGTTCTACGTCTTTCGCTACATAACCTTCCGCACTATTTACGCCACCATCACGGCGTTGGTCATCTGCTTTATCATCGGACCGTGGCTGATCGAGAAGCTTTCCCAGCTCAAGGTCGGGCAGAGCATCCGCAAACTCGGGCCGGAGTCGCACTTCAAGAAAGAGGGGACCCCCACCATGGGGGGGACCCTCATTTTGTTGGCGATCGTTTTGCCGACTCTGCTGTGGGCCGACCTGTCCAATATCTATGTCTGGATTACCCTGCTGGTCACCGTCGGCTTTGGCGCCGTCGGCTTCGTCGACGATTTTCGCAAAGTGCGCAAGAAAAACAGCGACGGCATCTCTCCCCGGCAGAAAATGTTCTGGATGATGTTGATCGCCCTGCTCGCCGGCTGCCTGCTCTATGTCTACCCCCCCTTTCAGACCACCCTGGTGTTCCCCTTTTTCAAGGGGGTGAAGCCGGACCTGGGGATCTTCTACATCCCCTTCGCGATGCTGGTCATCATCGGCGCCAGTCACGCGGTCAATCTGACCGACGGCCTCGACGGCCTGGCCATCGGCCCGATGATCATCGCCACCGGCACCTACCTGGTCTTTGCCTACCTGGCCGGCAACGCCCGCCTCTCCGACTACCTGCAGATCAGCAGCGTGCAGGGGGCAGGGGAGCTGTCGGTGTTGTGCGGCGCCATGGTCGGGGCCGGGCTCGGTTTTCTCTGGTTCAACAGCTATCCGGCCCAGGTCTTCATGGGGGATGTCGGCAGCCTCTCGCTGGGCGGGGCCCTGGGGACGATCGCGGTGATCACCAAACAGGAAATCGTCCTGGTGATCGTCGGCGGCATCTTCGTCATGGAGGCGCTGTCGGTGATTTTCCAGGTGACCTCGTTCAAGCTGTATGGCAAGCGGATCTTCCGGATGGCGCCGATCCACCACCATTTCGAGCTCAAGGGGTGGCCGGAGCCGAAAATTATCGTCCGCTTCTGGATCATCAGCATCATCCTGGCCCTGGTCGGGCTGTCGACCTTGAAGTTGAGATGAAAAAGCGGTCAGCTGTCAGCGGTCGGCTGTCAGCTAAACCAGACTGATCCCAGCTCCTTGCTTTAAGCTGACAGCTGAGAGCCGACAGCTGATTCTCGAAAGCTTTAAATATGCACGATTTTGCCGGTAAAAATATCGTGGTGGTGGGGGCAGGCCGTTCCGGGCTGGCCCTGGCCGCCTATTTCCGTGATCGGGGCGGGCGCGTCGTCCTTTCCGACAGCCGCTCGGCCGAGCGCCTCGGACCGCTGCCTGATCTCGGCCCGGCGGTCATCTGCGATCTCGGCGGCCACAGCGAGAGCCTCTTTCTGGCCGCCGATCTGGTGGCGATCAGTCCGGGGGTCCCTCTGACCCTGCCGCCGGTGGCAGCCGCCCTGAGTCGCGGCGTGCCGGTGCTGGGGGAGATCGAGATCGCCGGCGGCGAACTCGACGCGCCGCTGGCGGCGATCACCGGCACCAACGGCAAATCGACCACCACCAGCGTCATGGGCGAGGCCTTCCGCGCCTGGGGGAAGCGCACTTTCGTCGGCGGCAATCTCGGCATCCCGTTGATCGAAGCCGTCGGCACTCGCTGGGATTGGCTGGTGGCGGAGATCTCCTCCTTTCAGCTGGAGGCGATCGAGACGTTTCACCCCCGTTACGCCTTGCTGCTCAATCTCACCGAGGACCACCTCGACCGTTACCCCGATATGGCAAGCTACATCGCGGCCAAGATGCGGCTGTTCGCGAACATGACGGCCGACGATGTGGCGGTGCTCAACGCCGAGGACCCGCTGGTGATGGCGGCGGCCGCCGGGCTGCCGACGCGCCAGATCCTCTTCTCC
>JACZKF010000307.1 GCA_014860175.1 Desulfuromonadales bacterium
CTCTCCCACCTCAACCCCTATTGTTGCGGCTTTTCACCCGATCCGGACAGGGAACCCTTCAGAAAAGATCTGGATCAGGTTTTGCATTGCCCCATCTCTAATGCAGGATCATGTTCTTTCAAGGAGGTTGTCCATGAAATGCTCATGTCGAAGCTTCATCGCCCTGCTCTTGTCGGTGACGATCATGACATTGCCGATGGCCGGATGTTCGAGCGGCGGCTCGAGCCGGACCGAGGCAAGCGCCAACCAGCTTTATTACGACAGCTTTGCCGATAACAACTTTACCAGTCATGAAATGGCGCAACCCCCCGAAGATCTGTTTGCCGCGGTCAAGCACTTCGACCTGGTGGCGGCCGGCTCCTCGGTCAGGGCCGCCTCGGTACTGCTTGCCCCCGGCTACGCGGTCTATCAGCCTGCCTCCGCCGCGGGGCGCGTCGTCCCGGCGAGCGTCTCGGCCAGTGCCCTCCCTGGCGAAGGAATCCCCGGATTCAAACCGCAGGAGACCATTCCCCCGGCATGCCAGGGGCTGGGCGACCAGGAGTTACGATCGTGCCTGGAAGAGCTCGGCGAGGAAGCCGGTGGCATCGCCCCCGCTTCCGCCCACGCCTCCTATTTCGATGCCGGAACGCTGTCGGTCCTTTTCGGCGAGACTTTCGCCACCGCTCTCGTCGACAAGATCATCGCCTCCAAGCTGGACCATGTCGATTCTCTGACCCGGGACGAGATTGCGGCGCAGCTGACCGATTACATCAATGACGGTCCGGCCCATATCGCCCTCGATTTTTCCAAGCACAACATCTTTGACCGCGACGGCTACTATCTGGCGGGGGCGACTTTCACCGACAACAGCCGGGGGGATGTCGATGGGGACGGTGACCTCGACCAGCACACCACCCTGCAGATCCAGGTCAGCAAAAAGATCGGCTACACCCGCAGCAGCCACAGCGAGCTCGATAACGTCCTCCAGCGCTATCTCGGTTTGGTGCCGCAGGAAACCTACCTGATCGACCTTAAAGTCTTCATTCACCTCAGAAACCTTGCGGAGCTGCGGCAGGCACCTCCCCTCCATGCCCCGGCGGATCCGACCATCGAGGAAGAGCTGGCGCAGCTGGAGCAGGAATGGGAGGCCGCCTGGATCAACAAGGCCCTGGATGCGAACATCCTGAGGAAAATCGTCGAACATCCCGAGCTTCTTCCCTGGGAGAGCAGCGAGTACATGCTCTCCTTCCAGGTCGCACCGGAAAATATCACCCAGCACCTGGCGCCGGCGCTGGCGGCAGCGTTCGAATGGGGGGACGGGGAGGCCTACACCCTGATCGAGCAGCACCTGAACGCCCAGACCGCTATCATCACCGGCGGCAGCTCGACCGTCTCCCCGGCAGCCGCCGGTACCGCGGCCAAACCCACGGTCTTCTACCAGGTCAACCTCCCCCGCCTCGTCTCCCCCATGGCCGCCACGCCGTCGGGGGCCAGCTACGCCATGCTCGATGCCGCCGGGCGCCGGGTGGCCATCGTCGACCCGGCCAGCGGCGCCCTGGTCCTCGCCGAGGAGCCGAGCAAACTCCCCGTCGGTGCGCTATCCGTACAGCCGGCCTGGACCAAGGGGGGCGCCTGCCAGGGTGACCGGGGGAACTGGGCCTACTGGCCGTCCCGGGTGCGAACCGGAAATTTCGGCCGCGGCATCAACTGGATCATTACGGAAAGTTTTCTGCACAATCAGGTGGGAGACTACAAGAACATCCACTGGTACCAAAGCGGCTGGAAAGCCGCCGCCCAGGTGGCCATCAAGTCGGGAATGTGGGTGGTCAAGAACTACCTGCAGGCGCAGTTCGCAGGCGCGGCCGTTCCGGCCAAAAAATCGGATTACGCCCTCTACTACATCATGGAAGTCCTGGCCCCCTACATGGCCTCCTACCTGGGCAACGGCAAAGGGGGGGGCCGCTCGTTCAAGATCGCCGGGTACGGCTTCGAGGTCCCCAAGGTCATCCCCGAATTCTGGCGAACGGCCTCCAAGGCGCCAAAAAATGAGACCTTCGCCCAGAAAATCGGGAACCAGGCCCTCTCCTTCCTCATCGACAAGGTGACCGACGGGGTCGGGCAGACCCTGGATGTCACCGTGACCGGCTGGCAGGATTATTCCGACGCCAGCCACTACGGCTGCTTCGCCTTCAGTTACTAGGGGTCATCGGTCTCGCCTCGCCCCCCTGCACCGCCAGCCAGACCCGGGCGGTCAGTCGGGCGTCGGCCAGGGCCCGGTGCAGCCGGACGTCGGCCGGGAGTTCTCCGAACAGGTGTCTGGCCACCGTCTCCAGGCGGTGGTTCGGCAGCCCCGGGTAGTGCCGGCGGCAGAGCCGCAGCGTGCAGTGGCAGGCGCTGGTGAGTCCGTAGCCGAACAGGCCAAGTTCATGGCGCAGAAAGCTGACGTCGAAGGGGGCGTTGTGGGCGATCAGAGAGCAATCGCCGAGAAAGCGATGGAATTCCGGGTAGACGACAGCCGGCTTCGGCTGCCCCTGGAGCATCCGGCTGCTGATGCCGTGCACCTGCTGCGCCCGCCAATGGATGGGACAGCCGGCGTCGATCAGGGTATGAAACTCGCCGGTAATCTTCCCCCCCTCCCCGGCCACGGCACCAATTTCAATGATCCGGTCCCGCCCGGGCGACAACCCGGTCGTTTCCACATCCACCACTACCCAGCGATCGACAACCTCCACCCAGCCCTCCCGATCCGACACCATCAACAGCCGCCCGCACGCTCACCATGGCGATATGCGAGACGATCAATGCGGCTGACCCTACCATAATTTTTCCGGCAGTTGATAGGAGGAAAAGAGGCGATTCCGGCTTTTCGATTCCGGCTTTCATCCTCGCCGGAGATTTCAAGAACGGGGGGAATGACGATGTGGTCGCGGTAGGGACCCAGAGGCTGTTGGGCCGCCGGGGCACTGGCATTTGTGAGATGTTGTGCTCAATTCCGTTGACCCCGGCCGCGTACAAACTGCTCAATTCCGTTGGCCCGGGTGCTCAATTTGGCTGACCCTGCCCCAGGTCAAAGTGCTCAATTAGCATGACCCTCGACAGCGCCAGCGGGGAACACGGCATCGGCAACCACCCGGAGTTCTTGCGCATCGGTTCTGCGGGGAACACCTTTTGATGTCCACCCCGGCGAATACGTCGCGCGGTTCATCCCCGCGCCTGCGGGGAACACTACGGATTTTTCGACCTGCCGGCCGCCCACCCCGGTTCATCCCCGCGCCTGCGGGGAACACGGGATTGGCACCCCCGCGCTCCACGTCTGTCACGGTTCATCCCCGCGCCTGCGGGGAACACGCCCCGGTAACGGTCAACGCCGGGGGCTCCACCGGTTCATCCCCGCGCCTGTGTCAAGCGACATCAGAAACTGACCCCCCGGCGACATTCAGAATTGACCCCCCTGGGTTGGGGTTGATGTTTGCTGGGCGGTTTTCAGCAGACCTGAGCGACGCTTCTCCCGCAGGCGATAGCTTTCGCCGCGGATCGTGACGACGTGACTGTGGTGCAAGACCCGGTCGAGAATGGCAGTCGCCACGACCGGATCGCCAAAGACCTCGCCCCATTCACCAACACTGCGGTTGCTGGTCAACAGCAGACTGCCGCGCTCGTAGCGGCGCGAAGCCAGTTGGAAGAACAGGTGGGCGGCGTTCGTCTCGAACGGCAGATACCCGATCTCGTCGATGATGAGCAGCTTGGGCTTGCCGAAGTGCATCAGCCGCTCCTCCAGTCTCCCGTCCAGATGGGCCTTGGAGAGGCTCGTCATCAGGGCCGTGGCAGTGATGAACAGCGTCGAGTAGCCGCAGCGGATCGCCTCCCGCCCCAGGGCAACTGCCAGGTGGGTTTTGCCAACGCCGGGCGGCCCGAGCAGCAGCACGCTGTCGCCGTTGGCGACCCAGCGGCAGGTGGCAAGCTCCCGTATCTGCTTGGCATCGAGAGAGGGCTGGGCTTCGAAGTCGAAGGCATCCAGGGTACGCACGAAGGGAAACTTGGCAATGCTGGTGCCCATGCGGATACGGCGTTGATCCTTATAGGCCACCTCGGCCTCGCACAAGAAGGCCAGAGCCTCACGGAAGTTGAGATCGCGCCGGGCCGCCTCATCGAGCAGACTGTCGAGTTGCTCGCGGATGGCGGTGAGCTGAAGGCGCGTGAGCATCTGCAGAAGCCGATCGTGATCCACTATCACCACGCACCTCCCGCCACCGCCTCATACTCGGCCAGCGGCCGCAGCAAGGGGCGTTGCTGATGGGGTACGGGATGATCCGGCGGCGGGACCGCTGCGGTTGGAGGAGGCGACCACGCTCCCACAATGCCGATCAGATGGCTGCGATCGATCACCCGCTGACGTCTGGCGGCACACACAGGATGACGGGCAACCTCCTGGCCGACATCAAGGACGATCAACTCGTCGTCGGTGACCTGCACAGTGACGTGCCGGCCGATCAATCGCCAAGGGACGCTGTACGCGTTGGTATCTACCTCGACGCAGGCGTCGCTGCCGACTCGGCGACGAAGCTCCCGGATCTGCTGGAAAGGAGGGCGTCCATTGATCGGGCGTAGCGCCCTGATCTCATCGCGTTCAAAGCGATCAATGGGACGCTCGCCAGTGGTGCCGTGGACACGCGTATCGGCGATCTCCCGCGTCCACTGGGCCAAGTGCGCCTGCAGGTCCTCCCAACTGGCGAAGCGGCGCCCGGCGATGGCGTTGCGCTTGACGTACTTGACCCCGGACTCGTCCTTGCCCTTGGTGCGGGCGCGGTAGGGTGCGCAGGCCCGTGGGGTGAAGCCCCAGTACCTGGTGAAGGCGAGGAAGCGCTCGTTGAAGATCACTTCTCGCGTCTGCAGATCGTGATGGGTCACCAGGGGCTTGGGGTTATCGAGCAGAACGTGCTCCGGAACACCGCCGAAGTGGTGAAAGGCGCCCTCGATTCCGGCCAGCCACGCCGACTGCCGCTCATGGGCAAAGGCGGCGACGAACGGGCGGCGCGAATATCCCAAGGTCGCCACGAACAGGAAGACCCGCACCACCTCGTTGCCGATCGGCACCCGGGTAGAGCCGAAATCGATTTGTAGCTGCCGTCCCGGCGGCGTCTCGAAGCGCACCGTCGCCTTGGCCGCGGCCGCGAGCTGCTCTCGAAAAGGTTTGACGCCGCGCTCTACCGTGCGCAGCGAAACCACGATGCCGTGGACGCGGGCGAGTTCCTGGCGGACAACGTCGGCGTTGCCCCCATGCTGGTGAAAGGTCTTCTCCAGCCATGCCTCCAGGCCATCCAGGGCTTTGGCTCTGGGAGGAGTGCGATAGACGGCCCAGCCGCCCTGGCGAATGTACGATTTGACGGTGTTCTTACTGATGCCCAGTTCCCGGGCGATGCTCTTGGCCCCCCAGCCAAGTCCACGTAGCCGCAGCATCACGGCCACATCATCAGGTGTCTGCATGAGGTCCCTCGTCTGGCCAGAATCTGAAACGGGGACCATGTATCTCACGTTTTGCATGCCTCCTCCACGTCGGAAGGGGGGTCAATTCTTGGTGTCGTTAGGGGGTCAATTTACCGTGTCGCCTGACAGCCTGCGGGGAACACAAAATGGGACCGCTGGGGCGCACCCTCTACACCGGTTCATCCCCGCGCCTGCGGGGAACACGCCTGAACACTGCCTCCATCGCCATCCCTTCCCGGTTCATCCCCGCGCCTGCGGGGAACACGCCTGAACACTGCCTCCATCGCCATCCCTTCCCGGTTCATCCCCGCGCCTGCGGGGAACACTTCAGCAATGCTGAGC
>JACZKF010000308.1 GCA_014860175.1 Desulfuromonadales bacterium
GCGCTGCGCGACGAAGGCCTCCTTCATGGGGGGCCGGCCCCCTTCGGTCTTGCCGACCGGCAGCGTTTCGCCTCCGCCCTCGACCGGACCCTTACCCGCATGCTGCGCAGTTCCAGGGGCGGCTGAAAGGCCTTCAGTTCCCGACCCCCCCGTTCCGGACGGTGGAACCCATGAACTCTTTATCCTGAAAGCAGCGCTCAACGGCTCCGACAACCGACCCGTTGGCAAGGCTCTGTTGGCAGAGAGTGCGCTTGTAGTGAGCCCTGGCGGCGCAGTCGTCTGGAAACGGGCGCTCCAGCTCCTCGATGATACACTCCATGGCCGCGATTTCGTCATCCGTCTCCAATTGCGACATGCAGACGTCAGCAATCCAGTGGATCCGCTCCCCCTCGACCGGACAGGACGAGGGGCCTTGCGCGGAGGCTGGGGCGGCAAGCAGGAGGAGTAAAAAAAATTCGAAGGCCATCTCGCGATCTTTCCGGCGCAGTGCTCGCATCCCCTGTTACACGATTTCATCGTAGGAGGTGATCACGACATCGGCCGCCCGGTCCCGCAAGGGGATCAGGTCTTGATATGCTTCAGAATGGAACCAGGCCTGCAAAGCGGCCGGGTCGGCAAAACGGATCACCACCGCCAGTTCCCGCGGCTGTTCGCCGGCAAGAACCGCAACCCGTTTCCCGCGAAAGACCAATTCCGCATCGAAGGGAGCCAGGGATTTCGCCACCCCCTCGACGTAGAGCGCCCAGAGAGCCGGGTCTTTGACCGTCATGGTGCCGATCAGGTAGGCAGGCATACGAGTCTCTCCCATGACACCGGCCGTTGGCAGAATTGCCCTCCCCTTCCCTGTCTTTAACCGGCTTCGGCTGCGCCAGGTGGTCAGTCATCCTCCCACACCGTGATCTTCAGCTTTTGGACCATCCGGATGAAATCCTTATCGAATGTGACCAGCACCGTCCTTTTCGCCCTGCGTGCCGTCGCCGCCACCAGAGCATCGCCAAAGTCGGCGATCGGCTCGGGCCACAGGTCGAGCACCTCGGCGAAGTCGACGTCGTTGACCACCGTCGCCCCCGGCAGGGCGATAAAGTCGGTCAGCATCTGCCGGACCAGCGGCTTGGGCTGCCGGTAGATCTTGTCCATGACATAGGCGAACTCGACCAGAACGTTCTGGGGGCAGAGCACGGCCGCCCTGGCTTGGGCCGCCTGCTCGAAAAGTCGCGCCACCGCCTCCTGCTGGGCGGGGTTGCGATCGGTGACGAAGGAGATGAGGGCATTGGTGTCGATGAGGTACTGCTTCACTTGCGGCGCTCCGCCCGCGCCGCCCGGGCCTGCTCGATATCGGCCCGGATATCCCCCGCCCCCACTTTGACGCGGTTTCGGTGTTGGAGAAAATCCTTGCGCACGGGGTAGACCACGACCTTCCCGTCCTCGATTTTCCAGTCGACGGCGTCATGGACCGAGAGCTTGAGCCACTCCCGCACGTCCTTGGGAATGGTGGTCTGGAATTTGGTGGTAATCGTCGATTTCATCAGATGCTCCTCCCTTGAACCTTCCTTACCATTACACAATAATGTAAGGCGACCTGGATGTCAAAGCCATCGCCTTCCCCATCCTTTGTGTCCCTGGCTCACGGCAATGCAATGCGGATGAAGGGGTTTTTCGGGAGCGAAAAGGTGTTTCTAAGCGGGGAAAGGGGCTATCCACCCTAGAGTTTCTATAGATTTAATCGGCACTTGCGCCGGTCCGACCCCCCTCCTTTGCTTTGTAAAATTCTTCTGTGTCATTTGTCACCTGAATGGTTCAGCAACCAATTCCGATTTTCACTTGAGTGCGGCCCGGAAAAACATTTCAGAGCCTGGGAAAATAGCGGACTCCGTCCAGACTGGCGAAATCCTCGTCCTGAGTCCAGAGCAGCGCCTGACAGCTGCGGGCAGTGGCCAGGATGAGGCTGTCGGCCATCGGCAGCTTCAGTTCCAGGCTGATCCGCGCCGCCTGCAGGCAAAGCGAGGCGTTGAGGTCCGCCACCTCTCCCTGCTGCATCAGCGCCACGGCCTGCAGGGCGGCATCCTCCCCGCGCTGTCTGCAGACGACCTTGAAGACCTCATAGAGGGTGATGGCGGGGACGACCAGGCGCGTCACCTCCGCCAGCGGCTCCGCAAAGGATCCGGCGTTCGGCCCCTCGGCGAAGTACTCCAGCCAGCCCGAAGAATCGACAATGTTCATGCGCGATCGTTTTCCCGCTCTACGGTCGTATCGATCCCCTTCAGAAAACCGCGCATCTCCCGCACATCCCGCTGCGGAATCAGCTCGATCCGATCCCCGAAGCTGATCACCTGGAGCTTCTGCCCCGGGACGAGATGCATCTTCTCGCGAACAGTCTTCGGAATGACCACTTGGAATTTAGGCGAAATGGTGACAGATTCCACGGCTCACCTCTTATCGATCAAGTTTTCGTCATACGATAGCATCGTCGATAGGAGGGGTCAAGAAGCAGGGGCACACTCGGGACTGGAACTACAGGGGAGATCAGGCCAAGAAGACGAGAGCGATCGCCGGAAGCAGAAGGATCAGCGCCGTAGTCGCCCACCATCGGTGACCCAACCTGCCCCGTGCTCTCCCGCGAGTGCCGGCGACGGTGGCAGCGACGGCACCGATCAGGCTGACGCCAACGATCAGCAAGGCCAGCAGGCCACGGTTACGGCAGCCAAGCACCTCGACGGGCGTGGCGGCAACAACGAAGAAAAATGTCGGCGCCATCAGGGGGAGCAGTACGTGACGAAGCAGTGGGGTCATATTGTTCCCAGGCGGTTTCGCGATGATGGGACAGGTCCAGTTTTCCCTTTATCTAACGCCAGCTTGGCAGCTAATTTTATTCCCCTGGCTTCCTTCGCCGCACCGAGACGGCCGTATCCTCATCGGGGATTCTTGCGACAATGATCCCCGAGCCCATTTCCCTCCGGCGATTACTCTTCCTTCGGCTCACCTGGGTCTCTTATTGATAATTGCTTTGCAAGTAGCTGTTTTTAAATTTGAATTCGGGACCTGTCCCCAAAGCCTGTCCCCAAAGCCTGGGACGGGATTACTCTGGGCAGGGGATCTTTTGTTGGCCGCAATCATTCCTTCTTGTGGGCAAAAGCCTTGAAGAAGGTGTAACAGAAGACCCCATCCGTTTCCGTGGTCCGGTACAGGTCCCGGATTCCCCGGTCGAACAGGCCCTCGCTGATCAAGCCGGCCTTCAACGCTGGCTCGCGCACCCCCTCGATCATCGCCGTAAAGGTCCGCTTGGTGAAACCTTCGACGAACTCCGGCCGGCTGGCATCGACATAGACCATCCGCGGTGACACCCGGACAGAGGCGAAGCCGGTCTGGTGAAGAAGCGGGAAGAGTTCCCGGCCGATCAGCGCATTACCTCCGGCCCGCCTCTGCAGCTCGACCTGGCAGCGGATCGCCGCCTGCGCCGCTTCGCTCTCCGGGTGGAAATAGGCCGAGCCGTGGTCTCCCTCGATGACGGTGATGGAGCCGCCTGGCTTGAGCACCCCTTTCAAGGTCTGCAGCACCTCGGCCGGGTTCGACAGGTGCTCCAGGACGAAGCAGAGAAAGACGTGATCGAAGGCTTCCGGAGCGAAGGGGAGGCGGAAGATGTCCCCCTGCCGGATCTCGACATTGGTCAGCCCCGCCTCCGCTATCCGCTGCCGTGCCTGGGCGACGGACGTCTCGGAAATGTCGATGGCGGTAATGAGGGCCTGCGGACTGTTGCGGGCCAACGTCACCGTCTGCGCCCCGACCCCGCAACCGGCCTCGAGCACCAGGCTCTCCGGCGGATAACAGGTGTCCGAGTGCAGCAGCTCGACCAGGGTCGAGGCCTGATCCTGCAGGCGGATGTTCTCTCGTGGATCGTAACCGTGGACGTAAAGACTCATTTTCGACTCCTGGCAGCCGACAGTTAGCTACTCCGCACTTCCTGCACAACCCTCAGAATCTTAAGCACTGTCCTCCAGTTGGCCGATTTGCCCCCGATAAATCGCCATGTAAGCCGATTCTGATCGGCATGCCGAGGTCTTTTGGTTGCTACTTCAATTACTTTGCTCGGTCCGACCCCATCGCGTGCCTGGCCAAAAGCCTCTTTGTGTGGACTAAGAGCGAAGTAGACATTCTTTGAAGGAGAAAAGGGGACAGATTTATTTTTGGACTTTCTTTGGCCTCCCTTGCCCTCGAATCTAAATCCGACGATCGATCCTTCGGGCTATCTCCTCCACGAACTGCTCTCCCCCCGTAAGCTGCCCGCGTTGGACCGCATCCCGAATGAGCCTGCCGCTTCCTTCCGTCAGGGTTCCAAGGACAAAATCGCGCCAGATCTCCCTCCGCATCGATTCCGAGCGACCCAACCCCAGGTATAGCGGGTCGAAATCGACGTGTGGCGCTTCCAGACCGATCTTCTGCCTGTAGCTGGACCAAGGGTAATCGGCCGGGGCGGCAACCATGCCGGCCGTCACCGGGTTGAGCTCG
>JACZKF010000309.1 GCA_014860175.1 Desulfuromonadales bacterium
GAAGGGATCGAGATGGTCATGCCCGGCGACAACATCGCCATGACGGTGAATCTGATCACCCCGATCGCCATGGACAAGGAGCTGCGTTTCGCCATCCGCGAAGGCGGCCGTACTGTCGGCGCCGGCGTCGTCAGCGACATCATCGAGTAATCACCGCAGAGGGATTAGGCATATGCCCAGCCAGAAAATCAGGATCCGTCTTAAAGCGTACGATCACAAGCTGCTCGACCTCTCGGTGAACGAGATTGTCGACACCGCCAAGCGTACCGGTGCCCGGGTGGCCGGACCGATTCCGCTGCCGACGATCATCAACCGTTACACCGTGCTGCGCGGCCCTCATGTTGACAAAAAGAGCCGTGAGCAGTTCGAGATGCGCACCCACAAGCGCCTGCTAGACATCGTCGAGCCGACCCAGCAAACGGTCGATGCTCTGATGAAGCTCGACCTCTCCGCCGGGGTGGATGTCGAGATCAAGCTGTAAGGGTTACATCTTTACGACACGAGGAAGTGCAATGATAAAGGGAATTCTGGGCAAGAAGATGGGCATGACCCAAATCTTCGCTATCGACGGGAGGCGAATCCCGGTAACGGTGGTGGAGGCTGGCCCCTGCGTGGTCCTGCAGAAGAAAACGGTGGCCACCGACGGCTATAATGCCATTCAGATCGGTTTCGGCAGCCGCAAGGCGCACCGGGTCAACAAGCCTGAGATGGGGCACTTCCGCAAAGCCGGCCTGGGGGCGTTTGCCCACCTGCGCGAACTGCGGGCTGACAATGTCGACGAGTACAACGTCGGCGACGAGATCGTCTGCAGCGTCTTTGCCGCTGGTGACATCGTCGATGTGACCGCTACCAGCAAGGGGAAAGGTTTCCAGGGGGTGATCAAGCGCTATCACTTTTCCGGTGGCCGTGCCACCCATGGCTCCATGTTCCACCGGTCGCCCGGCTCCATTGGCGGCAGCGCCTGGCCTTCCCGGGTTTTCAAAGGGAAAAAAATGGCCGGGCAGATGGGGAACGAGCGGGTGACCACCCAGAATCTGCAGATCGTTGATGTGCGTCCGGAAGAGAACCTGATTCTGGTCAAGGGGGCCGTCCCCGGTCCGAAGAACGGCCTGGTGGTGATCCGCCGGGCGGTGAAAGCCAAGAAGTAGCCTAAGATTGGGGAGAGCAGACCATGGCCAAGATCGCAGTTTACGATAGCAACAGGCAGCAGGTTTCCGAGAGGGACCTGGCCGATGACATTTTCAACACCGATGTCAAGGGATACCTGATTCACGACATGGTGCGTTACCAGCTGGCCGCTCGCCGGCAAGGGACCGCCGACACCAAAACCCGTGGTCAGGTCGCCGGCGGGGGGCGCAAGCCCTACAAACAGAAGGGGACCGGCAACGCTCGCCAAGGGAGCACCCGGGCACCGCATTTCGTCGGGGGCGGCACCGTTTTCGGTCCGCATCCTCGGGACTACAGTTTCAAGCTCAACCGCAAAGTCAAGAAAGCGGCATTGCGCTGCGCGCTGTCGGCCCGCTTCAAGGAAGAGAAGTTGACGGTAGTCAACGTCCTCAACCTGGAGCAGATCAGCACCAAGGCTTTCACCGAGTTTCTGCGGCGCTTTGAACTCGGCGGCGCCCTGGTGGTGATTGACGGCCACAACCCGCAGGTCGAACTGTCGGCCCGCAATCTGCCCAACGTCAAGGTCCTGCGCGCTGACGGGGTTAACGTCTACGACGTCATGAAATACCCCAACCTGCTGCTGACCGAAGGGGCCGTCTCTGAGTTGGAAGGAGCCTTAGCGCAATGAAACCTCTGCACCAGATCATCCGCAAACCGCTGATCACCGAGAAGACCAGCAGCCTGCAAAAAGAGGCTGGCCAGGTGGTGGCTTTCGAGGTTGGCCGTGAAGCCAACAAAATCGAGATCAAGCAGGCGGTGGAGAAGGCTTTTAATGTCAAGGTCACCAACGTCAACACTGCGTTGGTGGGCGGCAAGGTTAAGCGGGTCGGCCGTCAGTCCGGCAAACGTTCCAACTGGAAGAAGGCCTACGTGACCCTGGCCGAGGGAAGCAACATCGACTTCTTCGGCGTTTAACCGAGTGTCATCACGCATTACGGAGTGACCATAATGGCGATCAAAAAATACAAACCTACCTCGCCGGGCCGCCGTCAAATGACCGGCTACACCTTTGAGGAGATTACTACCGACCAGCCGGAAAAATCGCTGGTTGCCCCTCTTAAGCGTAGCGGTGGTCGTAACAGCTACGGGCGGATCACCAAGCGGCATACCGGTGGGGGGCACAAGCGCAAGTACCGGCTGATCGACTTTCGCCGGGAGAAAAAAGAAATTCCGGCCCGCGTCGCGACCATTGAATACGATCCGAATCGTTCGGCCCGCATCGCCCTGCTCAACTACGCCGATGGGGAGAAGCGTTACATCCTGGCGCCGGTCGGTCTGAACGTGGGTGACACCGTGGTCGCCAGCGAAGGGGCCGACATCAAGCCTGGCAATGCCATGTCGATCCGCTCCATCCCGTTGGGTACCTGGGTGCACAATGTGGAGATGAAGGTTGGCAAGGGGGGGCAGCTCGCCCGCAGTGCCGGTACTTATGCAGCGATCGCCGCCAAGGAAGGGAAATACGCCCAGTTGCGCCTTCCCTCTGGTGAAGTTCGGCTGGTTCTGCAGGGGTGCTGTGCTACTATCGGGCAGGTGGGCAATCCGGAGCACGAAAATATCAAGATCGGAAAAGCCGGCCGCAACCGCTGGCTCGGCAAACGTCCCCAGTCCCGAGGGGTGGCGATGAACCCGGTCGATCATCCGCACGGCGGTGGTGAAGGGAAGAGCTCTGGTGGCCGGCATCCGGTGACTCCTTGGGGGGTCCCGACCAAAGGTTACAAGACTCGTTCCAACAAGCGCACCGACCGCTTTATCGTCCGGCGCAAAGACAAGAAATAGTAGAATTCGTTTAAATAGAGGAGACGGCAGTGGCGAGATCGATTAAAAAAGGGCCGTACGTCCAGGAAAGTCTGCTTCGTAAGGTCGACTTGGAGGGCGGGACTACCAGCAAAAAGGTGATCAAGACCTGGTCCCGGCGTTCCACTATTATCCCCGAATTCGTCGGGCACACTTTTGCCGTCCATAACGGTAAAAAGTTTATCCCGGTTTTCGTGACGGAGAACATGGTGGGACACAAGCTCGGCGAGTTCGCTCCGACCCGTACCTACTTCGGGCATGGTGCCGACAAGAAGAGCAAGCTGAAGAAGAAATAGCATTCCGTCAAGGAGTTTTTGTTCATGGAAGCGAGAGCCAAGCTGAGTTACGTGCGCCTTTCCCCCCAGAAGACCCGCCTGGTGGTCGACTTGGTGCGCGGCAAAAAGGTACAGGAGGCGATGAATATTCTTAAATTCTCGCCCCAGAAGGCCGCGGCCGTGGTTTCCAAGCTGGTGCGCTCAGCGGTGGCCAATGCCGAACAAAAGGGGGTCGCGGATGTCGACCGGTTGTATGTGAAAACCATCACCGTCGATCAGGGGCCGGTCTTGCGGCGGTTTTTGCCGCGGGCGCAAGGGCGAGCCACCAAAATTCGCAAACCGACCAGTCATATCCTCGTCGTTCTCGACGAGAAATTATAACTCAGGGGAGGTGATCGTTTGGGCCAGAAAGTTCATCCTATCGGGTTTCGTCTCGGGATTATCAAAACCTGGGATTCCAAGTGGTTTGCTGGGAGTGACTATGCCAAGTTGCTTCACGAAGATATCAAACTTCGCAACTACTTGAAAAAAAGGTTATATCACGCCGGGATTTCCAAAATCGAGCTGGAGCGTGCCGCCAACAAGGCGAAGATCAACATTTACGCCGCTCGTCCGGGGATCATTATCGGCAAAAAAGGTTCCGAGGTGGAGGCCCTGAAGAAAGAGCTGGCCAAACTCACCGACAAGGAAGTCTTCATCAACATCCAGGAAGTGCGCAAGCCGGAAATTGACGCCCAGTTGGTGGCGGAAAATGTGGCTCTGCAGCTGGAGCGACGGGTTGCTTTCCGCCGGGCGATGAAGAAGGCTGTCAGCATGTCCCTTAAATTCGGGGCCCAGGGGATCAAGATCACCTGTGCCGGCCGACTGGGCGGGGCTGAAATGAGCCGGACCGAATGGTATCGTGAAGGGCGCGTTCCTTTGCATACCTTGAGGGCCGATATCGATTACGGATTTGCCGAAGCGAAGACCACCTATGGCATCATTGGTGTCAAGGTGCTGATCTTCAAGGGCGAGATTCTCGCCCGGGAACAATAGGGAGCGGAGCACACTGCCATGTTGATGCCCAAGAAGGTTAAACATAGAAAGACATTCAAGGGGCGCATGACCGGCGCCGCCAGCCGTGGGACCGAACTGAACTTCGGTGACTTTGGGCTGCAGGCCACCGAATGCGGCTGGCTTTCCTCTCGACAGATTGAAGCGGCACGTCGGGCCATGACCCGCTACGTCAAACGTGGCGGCAAGATCTGGATCCGCGTCTTCCCGGACAAACCGTTGACCCGTAAACCGGCCGAAACCCGTATGGGGAGCGGCAAGGGGTCTCCGGACAGCTGGGTGGCGGTAATCCGCCCGGGGATGATCCTTTACGAAATGCAAGGGGTGGAAGAGAGCGTGGCCCGCGAGGCGCTGCGGCTCGCGGCCCACAAACTGTCGGTAACGACGAAATTTGTGATCAGAGAGGAGGTCGGCCAATGAAAACCAAAGAATTCCAAGACCTCAGTGTCTCCGATTTGCAAAAAAAAGCCGATGAGCTCCACCAGGAG
Source organism: Desulfuromonadales bacterium (assembly GCA_014860175.1). Taxonomy (GTDB): domain Bacteria; phylum Desulfobacterota; class Desulfuromonadia; order Desulfuromonadales; family JACZKF01; genus JACZKF01. Next base: position 4,778 of record JACZKF010000309.1, read on the forward strand.
CTGTTTAACTTAAGATTCCAGCTGCATACCGGCCACCTGGAAAACACGGCGCGGATCCCCAAGATCCGAAAAGACATTGCCCGGGTTAAAACCATGCTGCAGGCCAAGCAGTGATAAGGTGGAAGGTGAGGACGCTATGAATAAGGTACGAGGAAATCGGAAAACCCGGGTTGGGGTCGTTGTCAGCGACAAGATGGACAAGACCGTGGTGGTCAAGGTCGATCAACTGGTCAAGCACCCTGTTTATGAAAAATATATCCGGCGTCGCGTAACCTGCAAAGCGCATGACGAGAACAATGTCTGTGGCGTGGGTGACAAGGTGCTGATCGTCGAGACTCGACCGCTGTCCCGGGACAAGTGCTGGCGGGTGCGTGAAATCCTCGAGAAGAATGTCGCTGTCTAGGAGATACCGGTCATGATTCAAATGCAGACCACGCTTGATGTCGCGGACAACTCCGGAGCCCGGAGACTTTGCTGCATCAAGGTACTTGGCGGCTCCAAACGGAAATATGCCGGCCTCGGGGATATCATCATCTGTTCGGTCAAGGAGGCTTTGCCTAATTCCAAGGTGAAGAAAGGTGACGTCGTACGCGCCGTCATCGTTCGCACCGCTAAGGAAGTCCCCCGGCCCGACGGATCCTGTATCCGTTTTGACAAAAACTCCGCAGTGGTGATCAACCAGGCGGGAGAGCCGATCGGGACCCGTATCTTCGGCCCTGTGGCGCGCGAGTTGCGGGCCCGGAAATTCATGAAGATCGTTTCCTTGGCGCCGGAAGTCATCTAATAATAGATTCGGGAGAAAGCGAGCCATGGCGGCTATTAAGCTTCATGTGAAAAAAAACGACATGGTGATGGTCATTGCCGGGAAAGAAAAGGGAAAGAGCGGAAAAATCATCCGCACTCTCCCCGATAAAGGGCGCATCGTGGTTGAAAGTCTCAACATCGTCAAGCGTCATTCCCGTCCCACCCGGGCCAACGCCCAGGGGGGCATCATCGAAAAAGAGGCGCCCATGGCCGTCTCCAATGTCATGTTGGTCTGCTCGGCCTGTAATCAGCCGACCCGAACCGGCATACGCGTACTGGAAGATGGCAGCAAGGCGCGTTTCTGTAAAAAGTGCAACGAGATCGTTGACAAGTGAGGGAGGTTTCCGTGGCCAGATTGAAGGAATTTTACCAGGCCGAGGTCGTTCCGCAGCTCATGAAGGACCTGCAGCTGAAGAACGTGATGGAAGTCCCCCGGGTTGAGAAGGTCGTGGTCAATATGGGGCTGGGCGAAGCCATTCAGAACATCAAAGTTCTCGAATCGGCTGTCGATGAGCTCGGGCGGATTACCGGCCAGAAAGCCGTGATCACCAAGGCCAAGCATTCCATTGCCGCTTTTAAACTTCGGGAAGGAATGCCGATTGGCACCATGGTGACTTTGCGCCGTGACAAAGCATACGAGTTTCTCGATCGCTTGATCAATGTGTCATTGCCGCGGGTGCGCGACTTTAAAGGCGTCTCTCCCAAGGGGTTTGACGGCAGGGGCAACTACACTCTCGGAATTCGTGAGCAACTGATCTTTCCGGAAATCGACCTGGAAAAGATCGAAAAAATCAAGGGAATGAACGTGACTATCGTCACGTCGGCCCGGACGGACGAAGAAGGGCGCGCACTGCTTACCGGCTTGGGCATGCCCTTCCGGAAGCAATAGGCGAGCGGAAGCGGAGGAATATCGTGGCGAAAAAATCGATGATGATCAAGGCCATGGGGCCTAAAAAGTTCAAGGTCCAGGATTACAATCGCTGCCCTCTGTGCGGCCGTCCCCGGGCGTATTACCGCAAATTTGACATGTGCAGGATTTGCCTGCGCAAACTGGCGTCGGAAGGTAAAATCCCCGGCGTGATCAAGTCCAGTTGGTGAGAACGAAGGAGCTGCATCCATGGCAATGACTGATCCTATCGCCGATCTGCTGACCCGTATCCGCAATGCCGGGATGGCGAAGCACCAGAAGCTGGACATCCCCTCATCCACCCTCAAGGTGGCGGTGGCGACCGTGCTTCGGGACCTCGGCTATATCAAGAACTACAAACTCATCAGCGATGAGAAGCAGGGTATCCTGCGGGTTTATCTCAAGTTCGATGACGACAACCGGCACGTGATTCACGAAATCCGGCGGGTCTCTACCCCCGGCCGCCGGGTGTATGTCAGCAAGGACGAAATTCCGCTGGTGAAAAGCGGCCTTGGATGCGCTATTCTCTCGACCTCCAAAGGGGTTTTGGGTGATACGGCGGCGCGCCAGGCCCAGGTCGGCGGCGAGCTCATCTGCACCGTCTGGTAGGAATTACGGGTCAAGGAGCATTAAGAATGTCACGAATCGGAAAAAAACCCATTCCTATCCCCGCTGGGGTCAAGGTGGCCCAGACCGGCAGAACCATCGATGTCGAGGGTCCCAAGGGGAAGTTGAGACGGGATATCGCCGAAGGGATCGACGTTGCTGTCGGGGCCGACCAGATTCTGGTGCAGCCGCTGACCGAGAGCAAACGCAGTGATGCCCTGCACGGCCTATGCCGCACCCTGGTGGCCAATATGGTCGACGGGGTGACCAAGGGCTTTGAAAAAGTCCTGGAAATCAGTGGCGTCGGCTACCGGGCGGAGGTCAAGGGATCGACCCTCAACCTCTCTCTCGGCTACTCGCACCCGATTGAATATCCCCTGCCGGCTGGAATCACCGCCGAGGTGGAAAAGCAGACCAAGATCACCGTCCGCGGGATCGACAAGGAGCTGGTTGGTGCCACTGCAGCCAAAATTCGCTCCTTCCGGGAACCCGAGCCCTACAAGGGCAAAGGGATCAAATACGCCGGTGAGCGGATTTTGCGCAAGGCCGGCAAGACCGGCAAGAAATAATCATTCTGGCAAGGAGAAAGACTGTGAACGTCGCAGGCAAAAGACGTCAGGCACGGTTGAAACGGCAGGTGCGGGTCCGCCGCAAGGTGAATGGTACGGCCGAGCGGCCAAGGCTGTGTATTTTTCGCAGCGCCAGACACATTTACGCCCAGATCATCGAAGATGCCTCGGGTAAGACCCTGGTTACGGCATCGACTTTGACCAAAGACGCCGCCGGCGACGGGTATACCGGAAATATCGAGGCGGCCAAGTCGGTCGGTGCGGCTGTCGCCCGCAAGGCTCTGGAACAAAATATCAAGCAGGTGGTCTTCGACCGCAATGGTTTCCTCTACCACGGGCGGATCAAGGCGCTTGCCGAGGCGGCCCGAGAAGCCGGCTTGTCTTTCTAGGATGAAGGAGAATGTCTTTGCTGCGCATCGATCCTAACGAGCTGAATCTGACGGACCGGGTCATCCATATCAACCGCTGCGCCAAGGTCGTCAAAGGGGGCCGTCGCTTCAGTTTTTCCGCCCTGGTGGTGGTCGGCGACGGTCAGGGGCATGTCGGTTTCGGCCTGGGCAAGGCCCGGGAAGTGCCGGAGGCCATCCGCAAAGGTGTAGAACGGGCGAAGAAGAGTCTGATCCGGGTACCTCTCCGGGAGCGGACCATCCCCTTCGACGTTCTGGGTAAATTCGGGGCCGGCAAGGTTTTGCTGAAGCCTGCTTCGGCCGGTACCGGGGTCATTGCTGGCGGGGCTGCCCGGGCGGTGTTGGAGGTCGCGGGTGTCGGTGACATCCTCTCCAAGTGCCTCGGCTCCAACAACCCCCACAATGTTGTCAAGGCCACCATGAATGCTCTGGGACAGCTGAAAAGCGCCGAGGAAGTCATGGCGCGCCGCGGTATAGTGGCCGGCGAGTAATCCCGACCGATAAGGAGAGGCATCATGGCCGGACAAATCAAAGTTACACGGCTCAAGAGCGGTATTGGCCGCAATGAATACTTCACCCGGGTCCTGCACGGCATGGGCCTGACTCGACTGAACAAGACGGTGATTTTAACGGATACCCCGGAAGTGCGAGGGATGATCCGCAAGGTTGCCCATATGGTTTCCGTCGAGGAATGAGATAGAGGATTGAGCATGGACCTGAGCAACCTGAAGCCGGCAATCGGCTCGACAAAAAACAGAAAGCGCCTTGGGCGCGGGCATGGCTCCGGCACGGGCAAAACGTCCGGCAAGGGGCATAAAGGGCAAAATGCCCGGGCCGGTGGCGGAGTGAAAGCTGGCTTCGAGGGTGGCCAGATGCCGATGCACCGGCGCCTGCCCAAGCGTGGTTTCCGCGCCATCGACAAGAAAGTCTACGCCCTGGTCAATCTCGGGGATCTGGAAGCTTTTGACGCTGACAGCATCGTCGACCTGGAAGCCTTGGGTAAAGCGGGTCTGGTGAAGAGGCTCCTGGACGGGGTGAAAATTCTTGGTGACGGGGAGTTGTCCAAGGCGGTCACCGTTCGGGCTCATAAATTCAGCAAGTCCGCGGTAGCCAAAATTGAGGCAGCCGGGGGCAAGGCCGAGGTTATCTAAATTGATCTCCAGCATCCAGAACATCATCAGCATTCCAGAGTTGCGGCGGCGCATCCTTTTTACCCTGGGGATGCTGACGGTTTACCGGGTTGGGTGCCATGTGCCCACCCCGGGGGTGGATGCCCAAGTTCTGGCGACCTTTTTCGAGGGGACGCAGGGCACGCTGCTCGGCCTGGTGAGCGCCTTCACCGGTGGCGCTCTCGAGCGGATGACCGTCTTCGCTCTCGGCATCATGCCCTACATCAGCGCCTCCATCATCCTGCAGCTGCTCACCGTGGTTTTCGAACCGGTGGAGCGGCTCTCCAAAGAGGGGGAGCAGGGGCGGAAGACGATTACCAAATGGACCCGCTACGGCACCATCGTTCTCTCCATTATCCAGGGGACGGGGATCGCCATCGGTCTGCAGACCATGCGCGGGCCGGCCGGACAACCGGTAGTGCCTGACCAGGGAATCGGATTCATCTTGCTGACGGTCATCACTCTCACCGCCGGTACCGCTTTCATCATGTGGCTGGGAGAGCAGATCACCGAGCGCGGGATTGGGAACGGAATTTCCCTGATCATTTTTGCAGGCATCGTTGCCAATATCCCCGCTGCCATTGTCAACACCATCCGTCTGGCCCGAACCGGTGCCATCTCCGCCTTCATCATCATCGTGCTGCTGCTCGTCATGGCAGTGGTGGTGGCCGCCATTATCTTTATGGAGCGGGGGCAGAGGCGAGTGCCTATCCACTATGCCAAGCGGGTGGTGGGGATGCGCAGCTATGGCGGGCAGACCAGTCATCTGCCGCTCAAGATCAACATGAGCGGGGTTATCCCGCCGATCTTCGCCAGCTCCATCATCATGTTCCCGGCTACAGTCGCCAATCTGGTCGATGTCCCCTGGGTCCAGTCGGTCGCTTCGATGATGACCCCGACCCACTGGTTGTATAATCTTTTTTATGTTGCATTCATCATCTTCTTCTGCTACTTCTATACGGCTGTGACATTTAACCCAGTCGATGTGGCGGAGAATGTCAAAAAACAGGGGGGGTACATCCCTGGGATTCGTCCGGGTAAGGCCACTTCCGACTACCTCGATGTGGTCCTCAGCCGTCTGACTTTTGCCGGGGCACTTTATGTGTCGGCAGTCTGCGTCCTCCCCACGGTTCTGATCGGCCAGCTCAACGTCCCTTTCTTTTTTGGCGGCACGTCACTGCTGATCGTCGTCGGGGTTGGACTGGATACGGCGGCACAGATCGAGGCCCACCTCATCTCCCGCTCCTATGAAGGCTTTATGAAAGGTGTTACCCTCAAGGGACGCCGGGGGTAGGAGGCTGCTGGGATGAATTTGATACTGCTCGGCCCTCCCGGAGCTGGGAAGGGAACCCAGGCGATAATGTTGACCGATCGCTTCGGGATTCCACAGATTTCGACCGGCGAGATCCTGCGCAGCGCCGTCAAGGAAGAGACCCCCATGGGGGTTAAGGCCAAGTCGTTTATGGACGCTGGTGCCCTTGTCCCGGACGCGGTGGTGATCGGAATTGTGCTGGAGCGGCTGCAAAAGGCCGATTGCAAACCCGGGTTCATCCTTGACGGTTTCCCTCGGACGGTCGCCCAGGCCGATGCCCTCAAGGACAACCTCCGGGACCTTGAGAAAGACTTGACGGCAGTCCTTGCCCTGGAGGTCGATAACGATGCGCTGGTCGAACGGTTAACCGGCAGGCGCACTTGTCGTCAATGCGGGCGTGGATATCATCTGAAGTTTGATCCACCCCGGACGGCAGGCCAGTGTGATGTCTGCGGCGGCGAGCTCTACCAGCGGGACGACGACCGGGAAGAGACGATCCGCAAGCGGATGGAAGTCTACGACAGTCAGACGACCCCCCTGGTCGATTATTACCAGCAGCAGGGGCTGCTGACGCGCATCAACGGAATGCAGGAGATCAGCGTGGTCCAGGAGAAGATCCTGGCAACGCTCCGGACGTTTTGAGGTGATCATCCTCAAGTCTCTCCATGAATTGGAGCGGATGCGTGTCGCCGGTCGAATCGTCGCTGAGATTCTCGAACTGCTTCGTCAGCGAATGGTCCCGGGAGCCACCAGCGGGGAACTCGACCGATTGGCGGAGGACGAATGCCAGCGTCGGGGTGTCCTCCCGGCCTTCAAGGGATATGGTGGTTTCCCTTACACCATCTGCGCCTCACCCAACGAGAAGGTAGTTCACGGCTTCCCCAACAATGAACCGTTGTGCGAAGGTGACATTCTGAGTATCGATTTTGGGGTGATTTACGACGGGTTCTACGGTGACGCCGCGATTACCGTCCCCATCGGGACGATCGATCGAGAGCGGGAAAAGCTTCTCCGAGTGACTCAGCAGGCCCTTGATCGGGCGATCGAGGCCGCCGTCCCCGGGGGCCGGCTTTCAGATATCTCCCATGCAGTTCAGGACTGGGTAGAGAAAGCAGGGTTCAGTGTCGTGCGGGAATTTGTCGGCCACGGAATCGGCCGGCAGCTGCACGAAGCTCCCCAAATTCCCAACTTTGGACCGGCAGGGCAGGGGCCGCGCCTGAAACCAGGCATGACCTTGGCAATCGAGCCGATGATTAATGTTGGCAAGCACGAGGTAAAGATTTTGGCGGATGGGTGGACGGCAGTGACTGCCGACGGTAAGCCCTCAGCACATTTTGAACATACGGTGCTTGTCACCGATAACGGCCCGGAGATTCTGACCCGGATCTGACGGTCCCATGAACGGAGACCGGGAGATCCATTTACGTTTTGATTGGCACTAACGGTAAAGGAATTCAACCATGAAAGTCCGAGCTTCCGTCAAGACCATGTGCGACAAATGCAAGGTCATCAGGCGCAAGGGGATCGTCAGGATCATTTGCGAAAATCCCAAGCACAAGCAGAGACAGGGATAAGGGGAGGAGATATTGGCACGCATCGCAGGCATCGATTTACCGAGAAATAAGCGGATTGAGGTGGCTCTCACCTACATCTTCGGCCTCGGCCGCTCTTCATCCCAACGGATCCTCGGTCAGGCTGGAGTCGACATCAACACCCGCACCGATAATCTGACGGAAGTAGAGATCGGCCGCATCCGTGACGTCATCGACCATGATTTCAAAGTCGAGGGCGACCTGCGGCGCGAGGTGACGACCAACATCAAGCGACTTATGGACCTGGGCTGCTATCGCGGCCTGCGCCATCGTCGAGGCCTGCCGGCCCGGGGGCAAAGGACCAAAACCAATGCCCGGACCCGTAAAGGCCCTCGTAAGACGGTCGCCGGTAAGAAGAAATAAGCGGAGGAACGATGGCTAAGGCAGGTAAGAGAGTCGTACGCAAGAAGGTTGAGAAGAAGAATATCGCCAGCGGCGTGGCCCACATCCAGGCGACCTTCAACAACACCATTGTCACCATCACGGATAATGCCGGCAACGTGATCTCCTGGTCGACCTGCGGCACCAAAGGGTTCAAGGGCTCCCGCAAGAGCACCCCCTTTGCCGCTCAGGTGGCGGCCGAAGACGCTGCCCGCAAAGCCCAGGAGCATGGCATGCGCAGCGTCGCAGTGCATGTCAAAGGGCCTGGAGCCGGGCGTGAGTCGGCTTTGCGGGCGCTGCAGGCGGCGGGGTTGAACGTTTCGGTGATCAAGGACGTGACACCGATTCCGCACAACGGTTGCCGCCCTCCCAAACGCAGAAGAGTCTAATTACCAAGGAGGTTGAACGTTGGCTAGATATACTGGACCCTCTTGCCGTCAATGCCGGCGGGAGAACATGAAGCTGTTCCTCAAGGGCGACCGGTGCCACACCGACAAGTGCGCCGTCGAGCGTCGCAATTACGCACCCGGCCAACATGGCCAGGGGCGGATCAAGGCGACCAACTATGGGACGCAGCTGCGAGAGAAACAACGCGTCAAGCGTACCTATGGGCTGCTTGAAGCTCAGTTCCGGGCCTACTTCGAGATGGCCGACCGGATGAAGGGTGTCACGGGCGAAACCCTGCTGATCCTTCTCGAGCGGCGTCTCGACAGCATCGTCTATCGGCTCGGATTCGGTTCCTCCCGGTCCGAGGCTCGCATGCTGGTACGGCAGGGACATTTCCTGGTCAACGGGCGCAAGGTCAACATCCCCTCCTTTCTGGTGCGGCCGCGCGACGTCGTGGAACTGCGCGAGAAAAGCCAGAAGGTCAGTCGGATCAATGACTCTCTTGATGGGGTCATGCGCCGCGGAGTCCCCTCCTGGCTTGAACTTGACCGTGGCGCCTTCAAGGGGACCGTCAAGACTCTGCCGGTGCGCGAAGAGATGACCACTCCGAGTTTCCAGGAGCATCTCATCGTCGAACTCTATTCCAAGTAAGCCCGGCAGGCAGAGGCTAGCCCCTCATCCACGGAGGAGTAACGAATGTATAAAAACTGGAGAGACCTGATCAAACCCAAGCGCCTCCAGGTTGAATCGGATACCCTGACCGATACCTACGGCAAGTTCTACGCTGAGCCCTTTGAACGTGGCTTTGGCACCACCTTGGGGAACTCCCTGCGGCGGGTGCTCCTCTCCTCTCTCCAGGGGGCCGCGATCACCTCGGTGCGGATCAAGGGGGTGTTGCACGAGTTCTCCACCGTCCCAGGGGTGACGGAAGATGTCACCGACATCATCCTCAACCTCAAGGGGGTACTGCTCAAGCTGCACGGGCAGGAGAGTCGCAACATTCGGATCGTCTTCAAAGGGGCCGGAGTGATCACCGCTGGCGACATCATTCACGACTCGCACGTGGAGATTCTCAACCCGGAGCATCACATCGCCACCAGTTCCAAAGAAGCCGACGTAGAGATGGACATGGTCGTAGCCATGGGTAAAGGGTACGTGCCAGCCGAGCGCAACCGCGATGAAAAGTCACCGGTGGGGACGATTCCTATCGATGCTATTTTTTCGCCGATCAAAAAAGTCAACTTCACCGTCTCCAACGCCCGTGTCGGTCAGATTACCGACTATGACAAACTGAACCTCGAGGTGAGCACCGATGGCAGCGTCCGCCCGGACGACGCCGTCGCCTATGCCGCCAAGATCCTCAAGGAGCAGTTGCAGATCTTCATTAATTTCGATGAGGACGTCGAGGAGGCAGAGAAGGAATTTACCGAAGAATCCCGGAAGATCAACGAAAATCTCTACCGATCGGTAGAGGAGCTCGAGCTTTCGGTTCGTAGCGCCAATTGCCTTAAAAACGCCGACATCCGCCTGATCGGTGACTTGGTCCAGAGATCCGAGGCGGAGATGCTCAAAACCCAGAATTTCGGCCGTAAATCCTTGAACGAGATTAAGGACATCCTGGCAGAAATGGGGCTGACCCTCGGGATGAAACTGGATAACTTTCCGGACCCCGAGTATCTGAAAATGATCCAGAAGGGGAAAGAGGAAGTCTAATCCTCGGCGGACTAGAATAAGGAAAGGATTACCGAACCATGCGTCACAATAAAGCCGGGCGGCGTCTTGGCCGCAACACCCCCCACCGCTCTGCCATGATGCGCAATATGGTGAGTTCGCTGATCGCCCACGAAAAGATTGTCACCACCGACACTCGGGCCAAGGAACTGCGCAAAGTCGCCGAGCGGCTGATCACCCTGGGCAAACGCGGTGATCTGCACGCCCGTCGCCAAGTGGCCTCGGTAATTCGCGACCGCAAGGTGGTGGCCAAACTTTTCGATCAGGTCGGACCCCGTTTCAAGGATCGTCCCGGTGGTTACACCCGGATCTACAAACTGGGAAACCGCCTTGGCGACAATGCCCCTCTTTCCCAGATCGAACTCGTGGAAGAGGAATTCACCGCCAAGCCGAGCAAGCAGGCCCCGACCACGCCGGACGAGGCCCGTCCGGCCAAAGCCAAAGCGGCGGCGACTGCACCAGCG
>JACZKF010000310.1 GCA_014860175.1 Desulfuromonadales bacterium
TTGAATTTTGAATTTTGAATTTTGAATTACATCAGCCGGCATAGTGTTCTTGATCCATGAAAAAAGGGTTTTCAATTCAAAATTAAGAATTCAAAATTCAAAATTGTCCCACCTCACCCCCCCAAGTCTCCTAACCCATACTGGACAAGCGCCGCTCCGACAATGGCGGCGGTTTCGGTACGCAGCAGGCGCGGACCGACGGAGACTGGCAGGAAACCGAGGTTGCGGGCTGCCTCCGCTTCTTCGGGGGCGAACCCCCCTTCCGGGCCGACGACCAGAGCCACCCGGGCCGGTCGCTCGTTACGCAGCGCCTCGCGCAAGCTCCAGGGGGCTTCCCCTTCGAACAGCAGCAGCTTCAGATCAGCGGAGGTGGCGAGCCAGGTCGCCTGATCCCAGGAGAGTACCGGGTAGAGCTCGGGGAGCATCCCCCGCCGGCACTGCCGGGCCGCTCGCAGGATGACCTGCGGCCACCGATGGGATTTCTTCTGGCCGGCATCGCGCTCCTCGACGGTGGTGGAGCGCTGGGAGATGTAGGGGACAATGCGGGCCACGCCGATTTCGGTCAACTTCTGCAAAATCAGCTCGAAGCGCTCCTTTTCCGGCAAGGCCTGGTAGACCTCGACGGCGACCGGACTCTCAACGGGGCGGGAAAGCCGCTGGAAAGGGATGACCACCCCCTTTTCCGGCGTCCATTCGATCAGGCGAGCGCGGTAGAAGGTGCGATACGGATCGACCACGGTGTAAATCTCGCCGGGACGGGGCTGCCAGCGCCCGAGCGCGGCCACCGCCTGGGAGGTGAGCACGACCGGCTCGTCCAGTGGCGGTACCGCCTCCAGCTGAACCAGGCTGCCGGCGCCGCCATCATTGACGCATGCTGGGATCAAAGCCGGCCTCCCGATAGTGGCTGAAGCGCTTGCGGGCGGCATCGGCCAAGGCCTCATCGTAGAGTTCGGCGAAATCGATCACCTGCTCGAACTGGCGGATGAAGGGGAGGGAGCACGGTTTACCCATGATCAGCACTCGGGCTCCGTTGGAGTTGCGCTCGGCGGTGCCGATCACCACCGGCTCGTCCAGGCACTCGACGGCCCCGTTGTCACAGGCATGGGGGAGGAAAGACCCTTTCTGCCAAGTCCACATGAACCGGTCGAGAGTCATCCCCTGATTGTCATCCAGAACGCAGATCAGCACCCGCTCCCCGCGCTGAAAAAACTCCTGCGCCAACTCGCACAGGTGCTTCGCTTTTTCCGGCTTGCGCAGTTTGATGAACTCGACTTTGGGCATCGACACTTCCAGTCAGGGGCTGAAAACCGTTTTCGCGCCTACTTCCCCGCCGCCTCCGCCCCGAGGTCGATGGCCTGTTCGTTGAGGGGGATGAAGCGGTGGTTGCGCTCAGGGAGGACTTTACCGAGCGCCCCTTTGAGGGCGGGGAGCGCAATGGCGCCGCTGCGCCGGGCATAGGCACCGAGAGCGATCATGTTGATCAGCCGGGGGTCGCCCACTTCCAGGGCCATCTCATTGAGCGGCAGCTGCAGCAGGTCGAGATCGGAGCGCCGGCTGCCGTCGTCGTCAATCAGCGAGCTGTTCACCAGACAAAAGCCGCCCGGGCGCACCTTGGCAAAGAATTTTTCCATCGACAACGGGTTGAGAATCAGCGAGGCGCCCGGATGACCGACCACCGGCGATTCGACCTCGCCATCGGTGATCACGACGGTGCACATGGCCGCCCCCCCACGCTTCTCCACCCCGTAGGAGGGAAAGAACGAAGCGTTTTTCCCCTCCTGGATCGCCGCACAGGCGAGCAGATTGCCGATCAGCAAAACACCCTGGCCGCCAAAGCCGGCCATGAAGACGTCATGATACATGGGAAACCCTGGGCAAGAGGCTAGAAGCGGGTGGCAAGAGGTATTTAACCCTCCTCTTGGCACCGGTCTTTGAAGGTTCCGAGCTTGAAGTAAGGGATCAGCTCCGCTCCGACCCGCTCGTTGGCCTGCAGCGGGTTCATCCCCCAGTTGGTCGGGCAGGCGGCGAGGATTTCGACGAAGGAGAACCCCTGGTTTTCCACCTGGTAGCGAAAGGCCTCGCGGATCGTCTTGCCGGCGCTCAGTACGTTCCTCGGACTGTTGACCGCCACCCGGGCCGAATAAGCGGTCCCTTCCAGCCCGGCGAGCAGTTCCGCCATCCGGATCGGATAGCCGTCGGTAGCGACATTGCGGCCGTAGGGGGAGGTGGTGGTGCGCTGCTGCGGCAAGGTGGTCGGCGCCATCTGGCCACCGGTCATGCCGTAGGTGGTGTTGTTGACGAAGATCACCGTCAGCGCTTCGCCGCGGTTGGCGGCGTGCAGGATCTCGCTGGTGCCGATGGCCGCCAGGTCGCCGTCCCCCTGGTAGGTGAAGACGATGCGGTCTTTGCGCACCCGCTTGATACCGGTGGCGACGGCCGGCGCCCGGCCGTGCGGCGATTCGACCACATCGATATCGAAATAGCCGTAAAGAAAGACGCTGCAGCCGACCGAGGCGGCGCCGATGGTCCGCTCCTGGATGCCGAAGTGGTCGAGGGCCTCGGCCACCAGGCGGTGGATGGTGCCATGATGGCAGCCGGGGCAGAAATGGGTCTGGACATCCTGTAAGGAGACCGGGCGGCCAAAGGCCTTTTCCATGACGACGCTCATCGGCGCACCTCGCAATGCCGGCGGATCTGCTCCAGGAGTTCCTCCGGCACCGGCAGCGAACCGGCCCCCGGCGGCCGGCCGTAGAAGGCGACCTCGGTCCCCGGCGCGACGGACAGCCGCACATCCTGCACCATCTGGCCGGCATTGAGTTCGACGCACAGCACCGTGCTCCCGGCGAGAGAGCGAAAGGCCGCCGCCGGGAAAGGGAACAGGGTGATCGGACGCAGCAGACCGACCCGCCGCCCCTCCTCCCGAGCGAGACGCACGGCGGTCTTGGCGATGCGGGCGGCGGAGCCGAAGGCGGTCACCACCAGGTCGGCGCCTTCCAGATGAAGACCCTCCCAGCGGGTTTCGCGCTCGGCCAGCAGCTGGTATTTGGCATGCAGGCGCCAGTTGTGCGCCTCCAGCTCCCCGTCGCCGAGATAGAGCGACTTGACCACGGTCTGTCGCCCCCTCCCCTCCCTGCCGGCAACCGCCCAGCTCTTCTCTGGCAGGTCGGTGGGTGGGAGAT
>JACZKF010000311.1 GCA_014860175.1 Desulfuromonadales bacterium
GCCTTGCGCTGTTCAAAGGCGACTTGCAGGCTCCCCACCCCTTTCGGCTCCAGGCTTTCGACGATCAGTTGCACCTCGCCGCGCTGCGGGTAGATGGAGAGCCGGCCGGTGGCGATCACCTGCATGCCGTTCTCCGGCCGAAACCGCAGCAGGCGGCTCGCGGTGCGAAACATCACGGTGCGGATCTGGGAGTTTTCATCCTTCAGGCAGAAATACCAGTGCCCCGACGCCGGGGTGGAGAAGTTGCTGATTTCCCCTTCCACAGATACCTGGAAGAAATTCTCTTCGACCACTTCCCGCAGCAGGGCGGTCAGGCGCGAGACGGACAGGACATGGGGCGTGTGGGGCATCGGCAGCATCTCTACACCTACAAGATCTAGGGGTTTTAAATTGACTTTGCGCCGTTAATCCCCTATATATGGGAACCTCAGAGGCACAAGGGGGCACCATGGATCGACCGTATGTGATCACTGTTTCAAGCGAAAAAGGGGGGGTGGGGAAAACCACCCTGGCGACCAACCTCGCCATCTATCTCAAAGCGCTGAACGAAGAGCTGCCGGTCACCCTGTTCAGCTTTGACAATCACTTCACCGTCGACCGGATGTTCCGCATCGGCCGCCGCCGCGGGAAAGGGGATATCGGCGATCTGTTCGCCGGCCAGCCGGCGACGGACCTGGTGGAGATCGGCGAGTACGGAGTCCAGTTCATCCCCTCCAGCCACCAGCTCTCCGAGATCCGGGAGCGGCTTACCGCCGTTGACGCACTGGCGCGCCTTTTGGCAGCCTCCCCTCTGGGCGGGGTGGTGATCATCGATACCCGGCCTGACCTCGATATGTTCACCCGCAACGCCCTGTACGCCGCCGATCGGGTGATCGTGCCGGTCAAAGATGCCCCCTCGCTGGAGAACTGCCGCCATCTCTATCAGTTCTTCGACCAGCAGGGGCTCTCCCGCCGCCCCTTGCGTCTGCTCCCCTGCCTGATCGACTCGCGCATTCACTACCAAGGCCCCTTTCGCGATACCTACCAGCTGCTCAAGGCCTACGCCATCAACCGCGGCTACCGCTGTCTGGAAGGGTTCATCGCCAAAAGTCCGAAGGTGGAGTCGCTCAACACCAATCCCGAGGGGAAGATCTATCCGGTCATCACCCATGGGCGCAGCACCGAAGTGCATCTGCAGTTCACCCATCTGGCGCGTCAAGTCTACCTCGGGATGCGGGAGGAACGCGAGCGCCGGCTCGATCAGGTGCACCAGGAAATGAGCCGCCAGGAGCAAAGTCGCGATGCCGCCTTCCTGGCCCGCCGACAGACGCTGCAGCCGGACTGCCTGCTATGCGATCGGCCACTGGCGAGCGCCGAAGCGATCGGGCCGGCCGGCTACTATGCCGAGACTTCCGACGGTCGCCTGGCCGGCTTCCTGGAGGAGAGCTGCTTCACCGAGACGGTGTTCCGCCACTTCTACGGCACCCGGCGGGAGATTGGGCCGACCGACCCGCTGCGCGACCTGTTTCGCGAATCGGCCCAGCGCTCCTGTTTCGTGCTGCGCCGGGCGCCGCATACCCGCAACTTCTACCAGCAGCAGCTCTCTTTTTATCGCTTCGATGAAGAGGGGCTCGAGGTCTCCCACAAGGCCATCGACCTGCCGCGCGAACCGGCCGGACTCTCCCAACTGGTGACCACGGCCCTCGGCAACGAAGAGGGGCGCCTGGGCGACCAGTTCCTCCTGATCAGCCGAGTCAGTTCCGACTTCCCGGAAGAGATCCTCTATGATGAACAACATGGCCGCCTGCGCCAGTTGGCCGGCCGGATCGCCGCCCAGCTGAAAGAGAACTGAACACCTCGCTAGCGCACCAGCAGGCGCGATACGGGGACGACCTCCACCCCCTCGCGCTTGAGGGCCGGGGCTTCTCGCCGCAAGGCTTCCAGAGTCTGCGGATAGGGATGGCAGATTCCTACCGCCTGCCCCTGGCGTTTGGCCTGCCGCACCAGGCGGCGAATCTCGGCGGCGATCTTGTCGACCTCCGGCACGTTGTCGAGAAACAGATCCCGGACCGCCGCCGGCACCCCCAGCCGCC
>JACZKF010000312.1 GCA_014860175.1 Desulfuromonadales bacterium
ACCCGGCATCCATGCCCGGCGCCCGATCGGCACCGCAGCCGGAGCGGCTCTCACCGCAGCTGGCCAAGCTGGTGGAGGGAGTGCCACCAGGGGAAAACTGGCTGCATGAGATCAAATTTGACGGCTACCGGCTGATCTCGGTCTTGCACGGGGGGGAGGTGCACCTCTGGAGCCGCAACGGCCTGGACTGGAGCGATCGGTTTCCCACGGTCACCCAAGCCCTGGCCAGGCTGCCGGTGCAGCAGGCCATTTTCGATGGCGAACTGGTGATCCTTGACCCCCGGGGAATTTCCGATTTCCAGGCCTTGCAGAACTACCTGCGCCATGGGGGGGAGGGGCGACTGGTCTATTACCTCTTCGATCTGGTCCATTGCCAGGGGTTCGATCTTTCCCGGGTCGGGCTGTCCCGGCGCAAGGAGCTGCTGCGCCAGATCCTGGCCGGTCTCGATCCGGAATCTGCCGTCCTGCGCTACAGCGACCACATCCAGGGCGAGGGGGAGAGGGTCTACCGTCACGCCTGCCGTTTCGGTCTGGAAGGGGTGGTCAGCAAGCGGGAGGACAGCGCCTCCGCGCAAGGCCGCTCCGACCACTGGCAAAAGGTAAAATGCCAGCAGCGTCAGGAGTTCATCATCGGCGGCTATTCCGCCCCGGGCGGTTCCCGCAGCGGCTTCGGCGCCTTGCTGGTGGGGGTTCGCGACGCTGAGGGGAATCTGGCTTACGCCGGCAAGGTGGGGACCGGTTTTACCCAGGCGCTGCTCGATGAGCTGCTGGCTACCTTACAGCCTCGTCAGGTTCCGCACCCCCCTTTTTACAACCCGCCGCGGGGAAGCGCGGCCCGGGGGGTGACCTGGGTGCGGCCGGAGCTGGTCGCCGAAATCGAATTTGCCGAATGGACTGGCGATGGGCAGCTGCGCCATCCATCGTTCAAGGGGCTGCGCGAGGATAAGGCGGCTGCCGAGGTCGGCCGCGAGCGACCGAAGCCGGCCGAAAGGCAGGAGCGGTCAGAGGGAGACGCGGTCAAATCCGGTCCGGGGGAGGTGGCGACGGTGGCCGGGGTGACCATCTCCAATCCGGAAAAGATTCTGTATCCGGAGCTGGGGGTGACCAAACTGGCTCTGGCCAAATACTATGCGGCGGTGGCCGAGAAAATCCTCCCCTACCTGGTCGCGCGACCGCTGACCATCGTGCGCTGCCCCCAGGGGCGGCGGCACCACTGCTTCTATCAGAAACATCTGAACGAGAGTGTGCCGCCGCCGGTGCGCGGGGTGGCGGTGAAGGAAAAGGAGGAGGAGCAGCTTTACCTGGTGATCGACGATCTGCCCGGCCTGATCACCCTGGTGCAGCTCGGGGCTCTCGAATTCCACCCCTGGGGGGCCCGGGAAGATCGTCTCGATCGGCCGGATATGGTCATCTTCGATCTCGACCCGGCCCCGGATGTCGCCTGGGAGGCGGTCATCGAGGGCGCCCGAGCTCTGCATCAGCGTCTCGGTGAACTGGGGCTGCAAGGGTTTGTGAAGACTTCGGGGGGGAAAGGGCTGCACGTGGTGGTCCCCCTGCTGCGGCGAGGCGGCTGGGAGGAAGTCAAGGCGTTTTCCCGGGCGGTGGCGGAAGATCTGGCCCGGCGCGAACCGCAGCGCTACGTCACCACCATGGCCAAGGCGCGGCGGCAGGGGAAAATATTCATCGATTTTTTCCGCAACAGCCGTGGTGCGACCAGTGTCGCCCCCTACAGCACCCGGGCCCGGGAGGGGGCGCCGGTCTCCACCCCGCTCTCCTGGGACGAACTGGGCGTCGACCTGGACCCTGCCGACTACACGGTCGACCATCTCCCCCGGCGCCTGGCTCAGCTCAGGAGCGACCCCTGGGGCGACTTCTTCGAGGTGCGCCAGTCGATCACCAAGACGATTCGACGGGAGTTGGGGCTGTAGAAGCCGGGTACCGGCGGCCAGGGGCCCAATCGCTTCAATGGCGGGGCTTTCCCGTCACCTCTTCCCACTTTTCCAGCTCCGGAATGTCGAGCTGGGTCAGCCGGTCCCATTCGTCCCACCCGGTCGAGCGCTGCGCCACGTCCTGCCAGGCCGACTGCACCGAGTCATAGTTCCCCAGCGGGATGTCGTCGATCAGCAGCTCCACCCCCGCACCTGGCTGCCGGCGGATCAGAAACGTCCCGACCGAGGAGCAGTAACGATAGTCCATGATCGCCCCTTTCCAGTGGTTGATCAGCTTGAGAGAGATAGTTCTCTCCAACCACCCTCCTAAGAGTGCCAGGCAAAGTGGCGGCTGTCAAAACGTCCACAAAGTAGCCGCCTTCCGGTCTGGCGCTTATCCGACCTCGTTATACTCACGCTCCCGAAACTCCACGCCGAGCTCTTGGGCGACTTGCCGGCACCCCTGCATGTCGATACCGGGAATGGCGACCGCTGTGGCGGTGACCGTCGGAATGTGTTTCTTCGCCTCGCGCAGGAACTCTCTGACGGCCGGATAACCGTCCTCGCCGAAGCTCGACTGGCACAGCCGCTGGTAGGTGGCGGCGTCCGGAGCGTTGAGGGAGACCGAAATGCTGTCGATCAAGCCGGACAACTCCGGCAGCACGTTGCGTCCATGCACCAGGTTGGCCTGGCCATCGGTGTTAACCCGCACCCGCACCCCGAGGGTTTTGAGCCAGCCGGCGATCTCCCGGACCAGCTCGATACGGATCAGCGGCTCGCCATAACCGCAGAAAACCACCTCCTGCCACTCTTGGGGATTGCCGATGGCCGCCTTGACTTCGGCTGCCGTCGGCTCCTGCGCCAGCTGCAGCTGGTGCCCCTTGACCGTGAAGTCGCGAAATTTCGTGCAGAACGTGCAGGCGTTGGTGCAGCGGTTGGTGATGTTCAGATAGAGGGAGCGGCGAATCGGGTAGGCGATCCGGGTGTCGATCTCGGCCTCGCCGACCCCGAAGAGGCGATAGGAATTGACGGTGGTGATGCGGGCGACATCGGCTATCGTCAACCCCTTGATGGCAGCGATCGCCTCGGCGGTATGGCGCACGTAGGCCGGTTCGTTGCGGCGGCCGCGAAACGGTTGCGGCGCCAGATAGGGGCAGTCGGTCTCCACCAGTAGCCGGTCGATCGGCACCCCCCGCACCACCTGGCGCAGCTCCTCGTTCTTCGGATAGGTGATGGTCCCGGGGAAAGAGAGGTAAAAGCCGAGCTCCAGGCACTGCCTGGCCATCTCCAGATCACCGCTGAAGCAGTGCAGGACGCCGCCGATCTCTTGGGCGTTCTCCTCCCGCAGAATCTGCAGCACCTCCTGGTGGGCGTCGCGATCATGGACGATCAGCGGCAGATCCACCTCACGAGCCAGGCGGATCTGCCGGCGGAAAGCCTCTCTCTGGGCCTCGCGAGGGGCACGGTCGCGGTAGAAGTCGAGCCCGATCTCACCGACGGCGACCACCTTCGGTGCGCTGGTGATCAGCTCTCTTAGCTGCTCCAGAGTCTCCTCGCTGGCGGTCAGGGCGTCGTGCGGGTGAATGCCGACCGCGGCGTAGACCTCCGGGTGGGCCGAGGCGATCTCGATGCTGAGTCGCGAACTGGCCAAGTCGGTGCCGACGGTCAGCAGCCGGGTGACCCCCTGTTCCAGAGCCCGGGCGATGACCGCCTCGCGGTCGTCGCGGAACTGAGCGTTATCGAGATGGGCGTGGGTGTCGACCAAGGAGGGGAGTTGTGCTTTCACGGGGTATCTCCAAAAGGGGAGGGGGCGCAGTGCGCCCCCTCGGTAGATCAGTCTCTGCACAATCCAGTTTACTCGGTTTCAATTCGCGGGAACAGGGGGTCGGCTTTCTCGATGGAGATCCCTGGCTGTAGGCCACCCCAGCCGTCCTGGCCGTCAAGGTTGGTCTGTAGCGGGTTTTGCCCAAGAATCGCCAACATCTTCGCCCCGGTATCCGGGATGAAGGGGGTGACCAGCAGGGCGATCAGGCGCATCGCCTCCAGCAGGTTGTACATCACCGTCCCCAGCCGCGCGCGGTCTGCTTCCTGTTTGGCCAGCGTCCAGGGGGCGGTGCTGTCGATATATTTGTTGGCTGCCCCGACCAGGTCCCAGATCGCCTGCAGCGCCTTGTTGAAGGCGAGCTCCTCCATCTGCGCATCGACCGCCTGGACGGCGGCGGGGAAGCGGGCGATGAAAGTCTCATCCAGTGGTTGCAACTCCCCGGCGGCCGGCAGGATCCCGCCGAAGTACTTGTTGACCATGGCGGTGGTGCGGCTGACCAGGTTCCCCAGGTCGTTGGCCAGATCGGAGTTGATCCGGTGGACCAGGGCGCTGTGGCTGAAGTCGCCGTCGAGGCCGAAGGGGACCTCCCGGAGCAGGAAGTAGCGGATGGCGTCGACGCCGTATTTGTCGACCAGCATATTCGGCTCGACCACATTTTGCAGGCTCTTGCTCATCTTCTGCCCCTCCACCGTCCACCAGCCGTGGGCAAAAATCTTCTTCGGCAGCGGCAGTCCGGCGGCGAGCAGGAAGGTCGGCCAGTAAACGGTATGAAAGCGCAGGATGTCTTTGCCGATGACGTGAACGTTTGCCGGCCAGAAGCGACCGTACTCTCCTTCTTCGTCCGGGAAACCAAGACCGGTGATGTAGTTGGTCAGGGCGTCGAACCAGACATAGATCACATGTCTTTCATTGCCCGGCACCGGGATCCCCCAGGAGAAGGAGGTGCGGGAGATGGAGAGGTCGCGCAGCCCTTCGCGGACGAAGCTGAGCACTTCGTTGCGGCGGGTGCGGGGCTGGATGAAATCATCATTGGCTTCGATATGCGCCAGCAGTGCCTGCTGGTATTTGCTCATGCGGAAAAAATACGACTCTTCCTTGAGTTTTTCCGTCGGCCGTCCGCAATCGGGGCAGCAGCCGTCGATCAGCTGGGTCTCGGTCCAGAAGGTTTCGCAGGGGGTGCAGTACCAGTCCTCGTATTCGCCGGGGTAGATATCCCCCTTGACCTCGATCTGCCGGAACAGCTCCCACACCCCTTTTTTGTGCCGCTCCTGGGAGGTGCGGATGAAATCGGTGTGGGAAATTTCCAGCTTCTCCCAGGGCGCCTGAAACCGTTTGACGACCCGGTCGGCCAACTCCAGAGGGGTTTCCCCCTTGGCCTGGGCAGCCTTTTCCACTTTCTGCCCGTGCTCGTCGGTGCCGGTGAGAAAGAAGACCTCAAAGCCCCGAGAGCGTTTGTAGCGGGCCAGGGCGTCGCAGGCCAAAGTTGTGTAG
>JACZKF010000313.1 GCA_014860175.1 Desulfuromonadales bacterium
GATCCAGAGCACCTGCGAGAAGAACCGGCGGCTGGGGGTACAGCGGGTTGCCTCCGGCCTGCTGCGGCTGGAGCAGCTTTGCCGGTCGCTGAAGGGGGGGGCCGATGCCGCCGACCGGCCGGCGGCCGCCGACCCGATGCAGGCCTGGCATGCCAGTGCCGATCAGACGGTGCAGGAGATCTCTACCTGCCACGAGATGATGGCCTGCTTCATCTACCGGCAGGGGGCCCAGGCGCTGGAAGTGGCCCTGCGCGCCAACCGCCTGCCGCTGGGGAGCGTCACCGCCCTGCTCCCCACCGACTTCTACATCTGCCTCGCGCTCCTCGACGCCTTGCCGGCCGCCGGCGAGGAGCGCCGAGAGCTGCTGCAGATCGTAGCCGCGCGCCAGCAGCGCCTGCAGCTCAAGGCGACCGCCTGTCCGCTCAACCACCAGCACAAGTTCGACCTGGTGGAGGCGCAGCGCCGCCGCCGGGGGGGCGACCCGCAGGGGGCCATGGACTACTTCGACCGGGCCATTGCCGGCGCGCAGACCAATCGCTACCCGCACGAGGAGGCGCTGGCCAACGAACTGGCCGCCGAGTTTTACCTCGAGCTGGGGCGGGAGAAGATTGCCGCCCTCTATCTGCAGGGGGCGGTCGCCGCCTACGGCCGCTGGGGCTCGTCCGGCAAACTCGACCAGCTCTACGGCCGCTACCGCCCCTATCTCCCCAGCAGTTCCCCCCTCGGCGCCGTCATCGCCCCTGCGGCCCCGTGCGAGACGCTGGACATCGCCAGCATTGAAAAAGCGGCGGCGGCCCTCACCCAGGAGATCGACCTGCAGGCGTTGCTCGCCAAGTTCATGGATATCCTGCTCCTCAATGCCGGGGCCCAGCGCGGCTTTCTCCTGCGCCGGGAGGACGGGCAGCTGTTCATCGATGCCAGCGGCTCGGTGGACGAAGAGGGGTGCATCGTGTTGCCGGGAGAGCTGCGGCCAGCTCAGACCGATCTCTCCTACCCGATCGTCGACTTCGTCAGCCAATCGCTGGAGACGGTGGTCAGCGGCGATGCGGTCGCCGACGAGCGGTTTGCCGCCACCCCCTATGTCCTGCGCCTCCAGCCAAAATCGATTCTCTGTTCACCGGTGCTGTACAGCGGCCAACCGGTGGCTTTCATCTACCTGGAGAACAATCGCAGCCGCGACGCCTTCAGCAGCGACCGGCTCACCGCCATCCAGGTCATCTCGGCTCAGGCGGCCATCGCCCTGGAAAACGCCCGGCTGCTGGCGGGGTTGAAACAGGAGATCGCGACGCGCCGGCAAGCCGAGGACAACCTGCAGCGCGCCCTCGATGAAGTCGCCCTGCTCAAGGACAAACTGCAGGCCGAAAACCTCTATCTGCGCGAAGAAGTGCTCGACCATCAGGGGTTTGACGAGATCGTCGGCAAAAGCGAGGAGCTGCGCCGGGTGCTGGCCAAAGTCAGCCAGGTGGCCGCCACCGACGCCACTGTGCTGATCCTCGGCGAGACCGGCACCGGCAAAGAGCTGATCGCCCGGGCCATCCACAGCCGCAGCACCCGCAACACCGGCGCCATGGTCAAGGTCAACTGCGCCACCTTGCCGGCCAACCTCATCGAGAGTGAACTGTTCGGCCATGACAAGGGGGCCTTCACCGGCGCCCACAGCAAGAAGATCGGCCGCTTCGAGCTGGCCGACGGCGGCACCATCTTCCTCGATGAAATCGGTGAGCTCCCCTTCGAGCTGCAGTCGAAGCTGCTGCGGGTGCTGCAGGAGGGGGAGTTCGAGCGGGTCGGCTCCTCGTTCACCCAGAAGGTCAACGTCCGGGTCATCACCGCCACCAACCGGGATCTGAAAACCGCCGTCGAGGAGGGGAAATTCCGCTCCGATCTCTATTTCCGGCTGAGCGTCTTCCCCGTCGAGCTGCCGCCGCTGCGCCACCGCAAAGAAGATATTCCGCTCCTGGCCTGGTACTTCATCACCAAAAAGCAGGCCAAGTTCGGCAAGAGCATCAAAGGGATACCGAACGAAGTGATGGCGGCGCTGGTGCACTATCCGTGGCCCGGCAACATCCGGGAGTTGGAGAACGTCCTCGAGCGGGCGACTATCCTGGCCCAGGGGCATACCCTCGCCCTGGACGAAGCCTTCGCCCTCCCCGCCGGCGGGGAGGAGGCGCAGCCGGTGCAAAAGCGGCTGGAGGAGGTGGAGCGCCAGCACATCGAACAGGTGCTGGAGCAGTGCGGCTGGCGGGTCAAAGGGAAGGGGAATGCGGCCGACCGGCTGGGGCTTAACCCGAGCACGTTGTCGTTCCGGATGAAGAAACTAGGGATCCTGCGGCCTGCAGGTCGATGAAAAAGGCCCATCTGCGGGGTTACCCTCGCATCCGGGCCTTTTTGATCAACCTGAAAATCTCGACGCTCACTAGAGAGGGCCGGAGCCGGCACCGGGGTCGGACTGTTCTTCCTTTTTGTAGGTGTGGCGCAGAAACCCGAGCAGGACGGTGACCAGGGCCAGGAGGAGGACCGCACCGGCGCCGATCAGCCGCCGCTGGGACAGCTCCTCGTCCGTCGCTTGCAGCTCCTGCGCCACCGGCTGCAGCCGCTGCTGGAATTCGCCGCTGCGGGCGACGACCTGCTGGACATCGACGGAGTGGAACAGACGGTGGAAGTCGTTGCGCACGGCGAAGATCTGCTTGCGCTGGTCGTCGGTAGCGATGCCGAGACGATGCTGGCGCTCGGTGGTCGCCTGCAGTTCGGTGATCAGGCGGTCGGTCTCGGCCAGCGCCCCCTTGATCTCCTCGGCCCGTCCGTATTCGTGACAGCGGCTGCAGCTTTCCGGATTGATCAGGTCGAGGGTGGTGACGGCGACGGCGTGGTTGCCGTGGCAGGTGACGCACTGGGGGCCGCCGGCGCCGAGAGTCTCACCGTGGGCGCTTTGGAGGTAATCCTCCTCCACCCCGGCGTGACACTTGCCGCAGAAGGGGGGGATTTCGGTCTCGGCCGGCACCCCGAGGAAGCCGCGCTCGGGGCTCATCGCCTCCATCGAGGCGATGGTCGGATCGCCGCCGTGGCAGCTGTGACAGCCGATGGCATTGGCGGCGTGGACGCTCCCCTCCCAGGCCGCCACCGGCTCGCCGAGGCGGCCGGTGAGGGCGCCGTGGCAGCTCAGGCAGGAGGAGCTCTCCTGCGCCCCCCCTTCGACCCCGTAGGCCTGGGTGGTCAACAGCAGCAGGAGCGACGCGCTCAGGCAGAGACGAAGGGCACTCATGACAGATACCCCCAGACGGTCAGGATCAGAAAACCGGCCAGGCCGACGATAAAGAGGCCGAGGAACAGTGGCCGACGCCCCGGACGCCGCTCCGGGCCGCGGTCGATGAAGGGGAGAAACAGCAAAAAGGCAACCGCCCCCCCCTGCACCACCAGGCCGAGGAACTCGTTGGGGAGAATGCGCAGCAGCTGATAGGCAGCCAGGAAATACCACTCCGGCTTGATCCCCGGCGGGGTGCGGAAAGGGTCGGCCGGCTCGAAGGCTTCCGGCGGCAGGGAGAGCTGGGGGGCGAAGAAGGCGCCGGCGGCCAGGAGGGTGAGGAAAAAAGCGATCACCATCAGGTCCTTGACCACGTAGTTGGGGAAGAAGGGGATCCCCCCCGAGTGGTCGGTATGGTGAAAGCTGGTGCCAGGCGCTTCCGGGAGGTAGTCGGGGCCGAAGGGGGGGCGGGAGACCCCGATGCGGCGGACGCAGAACAGATGGCCACCGGCCAGCAGGGCGAAAATCAGCGGCAGCCCCATCACGTGCAGGGCGAAGAAGCGCCCGAGGGTGAACTCGCCGACCGCCGGACCGCCGCGCAGGAAGTGGATCATCGCCTCGCCGATCACCGGGGTGGCGCCGGCCGACTCGGTGGCCACCGTGGTCGCCCAGTAGGAGAGCTGGCTCCAGGGGAGGAGGTAGCCGGTCAGGCTCATCGCCAGAGAGACCAGGAAGATGAGGAAGCCGAAGATCCAGGTGATCTCCCGCGGCCGTTTGTAGGCGGCCATGTACAAGGTCGAGAGCATGTGCAGAAACAGCACCAGGATCACCACGTTGGAGCCGGTGGCGTGCAGAAAGCGAACCAGCCAGCCATAGGGGATGTCGTTCATGATCCGCTGGACGCTGGCGAAGGCCTGCTCGGTATTGGGGATGTAGTAGACCAGCAGGAAGATGCCGGTGATGAACTGCAGCGAAAACAAGACCAGCAGCGTCGCCCCGAGGGTGTACCAGACGTTGATGTTGCGCGGCAGCAAGTAGTGGGTGAGGTTCTGCTGAAGGATGTCACGCACCCCCAGCCGCAAGTCGAGCCAATCGAAAGCACGTTGCTTCAAGCCCATGGCGCCCTCCTATCCGATCCGGATCTGGTCCCCGGTCACCGTCACCGGGTAGCTGGGGAGAGGGCGCGGAGGCGGTCCGCCGACGACCCGCCCATCGGGGGAGAAGCGGCCGGCATGACAGGGGCAGAAGAAGATCTGCTCCTGCGCCCGCCAGGTAACGATACAGCCCAGATGGGTGCAGACGGCGGAGAAGGCGGCGAACTGGCCGGGGGCGGGCTGCACCAGCACCGCCGCATGGCCGCGAAACTCGAAGAAGTGAGCCGCGCCGACCTCGATCTGCGAGCGGTCGATGGTCACGGTCTGCGCTTGCGCGCTGCCGGCCTGGGGGTTGAGAAAACGCCAGAACGGCCAGACGGTCAAGGCGGCCAGCGCCGCGCCGATCACCCCCACGCTGGTGGCGAGCATCTTGCGGCGCGAAGTCAGAGAGGGTTCGCTGGTCATCCGGATTCTCCGAGCAGGGTCAAAAGGGGCAGGGGCCGAAGAGTGCCGGCCGCTGGGAAGTGGCATTAAAAGATAGCAGTTTCTAAGTCGATGTCAATGAAAACAACCGTTTTACCTCGGCGGAGTCCGCCACCGGGGACCGTCCGCCAGACCGGACAAAGAGGGGCCGTCCGCCGACCGGACCAGGGGGGCCAGTCGGCGGACGCTGCTCAGCCGATGACGTTCCCCCGGGTTTCGGTATCGAAGACCACCATCAGGTTCTCCGGCGTGAACAGGCACTCGCGCGCCTCCTGCCCGGGGCGGTGCCAGACCAGAAATTCCCCCCGGCTCCGTTTTTCCCGAAACACCCGGTCGGGGAAGCGGCTTTTGAGTTCCTGCCACATCTGCTCGGTTTCGAGCAGTTCGAACCCTTCCAGCCATTTGATCTGATCTTGGCGTATCTGCTCGGCGAAACGATCGAGCAGCTCATAGTTGAGAAAATCATGTTCGCGCCGCCAGTATTTGATAAACGTGTGTTCGGGGGCGCGGTGCAGGTT
>JACZKF010000314.1 GCA_014860175.1 Desulfuromonadales bacterium
CTGCAGAGCCGACCCGGCCAGGGGAGCACCTTCACTTTCACCCTGCCGAAAAGCCCACGCTGACCGGCAGGAGCAAAGGAGCGCAGGATGGACCGTGACCGACTGGAAGGACAGTGGCATCAGGTCAAAGGGAAGGTCCGGGAGTTCTGGGGGGAGTTGACCGGCAGTGATGTCGACTGGGTCGCCGGCCGCCGCGACCAGCTGATCGGCAAACTGGAAGAGCGCTACGGCATGAGCCACGAAGAGGCGGAAAGGCAGGTGGACGAATTCCTCGAGCGGGAGATCTGAAGGCCGGAGCAAGGGAGGTTTTCTTTTGCTCCGGCCCCCGGCGACCTTCGAGTGCCAGAACACCGCATACCCCTCACCCCGGATCAACTGCAGGTTCTCCTCCGCGCCATCCCTCGCCGTGGCGCTCCCCGCACCCGGGCCCAACCTCATTTTTGCCGGCCATTCGGTTCTTTCTTGATAAGCAAACAGCCTTCCCCATAAAATACTGCCATGGCAGAAACATACCATTAAGGGCCAGCTCCGCTCTACAAATACTGCTATAGCAGTATTTTTCTTGACTTACGAGGGAGAAAAAGGATAAATTCTGCCATTGCAGTATGATAGGGGGCTAAAATGCCAAGGAAGGTTAAACCAATGGCGACGCCTGTTCAAAGGGGAGCCTTGGACGCGGAAACCCTCGGCCTGTTTGTTCGCGCACGTCGTACCCAGGCCGGATTGGGAATTCACGAGGCAGCCGCTTTTTGCGGCGTCGCTGTCGATACGTTATCCAGAATCGAGCATGCCAAAGATGTCCAACTTTCCAGCGTGCTGACGGTCTGCCGAATGCTCGGCATCGCCATGACCGTCGTGCCGTGGGCGGAATGATGCCCCAACTTGCCACTTTTTTGAATCGGGAGCGGCTGGGAACCGTCACGTTGCAGGACCAGGGGGAGCTCTATGAGCTGAATTATGCGGCATCCTGGTTGAAGGGACCACATTTTGCCGTCTCGCCGCATCTGTTGCCCGGGAAGCCGGACTCCGGAGCCGTCAAAAGATTCCTGGCGAACCTGCTGCCTGAAGGGAAGTGGCTGGAGGAACTCTCGGTTGCCCACCAGATCTCAAAAAGCAATGTTTTCGGCCTGGTCGCCCTCCTGGGAGCGGAAACCACAGGGGCTTTGAGCTTTCAATTCGACGGCGAGAAGCAGGGAGCCGGGACGACCGACTTACGACCGGTAGGGCTTGAGGAACTTCAGGAGAGAATTGCCAGGCGCCAGCAGGTCTCGATCATCAACTGGGAT
The DNA here is from genome assembly GCA_014860175.1 of Desulfuromonadales bacterium. Classification (GTDB taxonomy): domain Bacteria; phylum Desulfobacterota; class Desulfuromonadia; order Desulfuromonadales; family JACZKF01; genus JACZKF01. The sequence continues at coordinate 1,287 of JACZKF010000314.1, forward strand.
GGCAAACCGCGCCTTTCCGTGGCCGGAGTGCAGGATAAATTACCGATTCTGATCAAACCGACGGGGGAGATGGGGTTCGGTGAGGGAGAGTTGGCCTCGACCGACATCCTGAAATTCGGCCGCGAGCCGGATCTGCACATGGCCATCAACGAGCTTTTCTGCATGGTTCTGGCGCGCCGGGTCATGCTGCCGGCGGCCAAGGTGTCCCTGGAGAGGTGGGGTGAACCGGTTCTGCGGGTAGAGCGTTTCGATCGTAGATGGAATGACGAAAAGGTAGACCGGCTGCATCTGATCGACGGCTGCCAGTTGCTCGACCTGCCGCCGGTTTATAAATACGAACGACCTTTTGGCAAACAGGGTGAAGCGGCGCGGATCCGCAGCGGTGCCAGTCTGGCGAAGCTGTTTGAAGCCTGCAGCTACTGCCGCATCCCGGCGCAAGCGAGAAGGGACCTGCTGAACTGGGTCCTGTTCCAGTTGCTGATTGAGAACAGCGATGCTCACGCAAAAAATATCTCTTTTTTCGTCAATGAGAACGGGATCGATCTGGCTCCGGCGTATGATTTGCTGAACGTCGGGATTTACGGCGAGGAGTTCGAGGTCGATCTGGCGATGGCGGTCGGGGATGAATTTGTACTTTCTGAAATATTGCCTTACCAAATGGCCGGGATGTGTGACGAATGCAAACTGCCACAGCGACTGGTGGCGGATAAGCTGAAAAACCTCTGCCAGAAAATTCTCAAGAACTTGAACGATTTACCCTTTGATATCCTGGAGGCGCAGGAAGTACCCTTTGCCCGAACCTTGGTCGGGCGGATTCGGGCCAACGCCGAGCGCTTCTCGAAAATTGCCGAAGAATTGCCACGCGTCAGGCTCTAGTCAACTTTTAAAATTCAGGTACCGGACACGGAACCTCCCCCATCCATACCCGAAGGCCCCAGCACTCATCGATGCTGGGGCCTTGCGATTTTTTAAGACGGCAAGGGGCAAAAAGCACCAGCTTCTTGCCCCTTGCGATCAGACCCGGATCGAATCGGCGGTGAACTGCTGGGTGGCCAGGTAGTCATCCACCGTCTCTTCCCGGCGGATCAGCTCCACCGTTCCGTCGGTGCGCAACAGCAGCTCTTTGGGGCGCAGCCGGCCGTTGTACTGGAACCCCATGGCGTGGCCATGGGCGCCGGTGTCGTGGAGCACCAGCAGATCCCCCTCGGCGATGGGGGGGAGTTCCCGCTGGACGGCGAACTTGTCGTTGTTCTCGCACAGGGAGCCGGCCACGTCGTAGACCTCGCTCTTCGGCAGATGCTCCTTGCCGACGACACTGATGTGGTGGTAGGCGCCGTAGAGGGCCGGGCGCATCAGCGACGACATGCAGGCGTCGACGCCGATGTACTTGCGGTAGATATCCTTGTGGTTGATGGCGGTGGTCACCAGGGCGCCGTGCGGGCCGGTAATGTAGCGGCCGCTCTCCATCAGCATGCGTGGGGCGTAGCCGTGCTTCTGGCGGAACTGGGTGAAGAGGGCGGTCACCTCCCGGCCGATGGCGGCGAGGTTGAGCGGCTCGTCCGTCGGCCGGTAGGGGATGCCGAGACCACCGCCGATGTTGACGAAGTCGAAGCGGATATCGAGCTCCTGCTGCACCATCTCGACCACCTCGAGCAGCATCACCGCCGTCTGCACGATATAGGTGTAGTCGCGCTCGTTGGAGGCGACCATGGTGTGCAGCCCGAAGCGTTTCGCCCCGCGCGCCTTCGCCAGGCGGTAGGCCTCGACCACCTGCTCGTGGGTAACGCCGTACTTGGCCTCCTCGGGGTGGCCGATGATGACGTTGCCGGTGCGCCGCGGTCCCGGGTTGTAGCGGAAGCAGATGGTTTCGGGGAACCGCGGCACCTTGGCGATCAGGGAGATGTCGTCGAGGTTGAGGATACAGCCCCCCTCGGCCTCGGCGGCGAGAAACTCCTCGGGGCTGGTGTTGTTGGAGGTGAACATGATGTCGTCGCCGCGAGCGCCGATGCTGCGGCTCATCACCAGTTCGGGAATGGAGCTGCAGTCGAAGCCGAAGCCAAGATCACGCATCAGCTCCAGGATCCGCAGGTTCGGCAGCGCCTTGACGGCGAAGTACTCGCGAAAGCCGGCGATGCCGGCGAAGGTCTGCTGCAGTTCGCGGCCGGTGGCGCGGATGCCGGCCTCGTCGTAGATGTGAAAGGGGGTGCCGAAGTGGGCGGCGATCTTCTCCAGGCTGGGGAAGAGGCGCTCCTGGAAGGCGTTGGACATGGGCATGGGTCAATCCTCCGTAGAAGGTGAGCCGGCGGTACCGGCGGAATTTTCGCTCAACGCGTCGAGGGGGACGCCGAAGGTCTCCTTGTAGGTGGTCAGCACCACCTGGGTGCGGGTCGTCTGCACTCCGGGGATGCCGGCCAGCGCGTCGTGCAGCACCCGGCCGAGGGCGGCGGCGTCAGCCACCCGGATCTTCACCAGGTAGCCATCGTCCCCGGCCACCTGATGCACCTCCTGCACTGCCGGCAGGGCGGCCAAAGCCATCCCGGCGCGGCCGTTGGTTGCCGGATCGACCTGCAGCCGGACAAAGGCGATCAGCGGCAGTCCGACCAGACGAGGGTTGATCCGCACCTCGTACCCCTCGATGACCCCCCGTTCCTCCAACTTACGGATGCGCTCCAGTACCGCCGACGGGGCCATGCCGACCTGGCGGGCCACCTCGGCGTTGGGGATCCTCGCCTTCTCCTGCAGGATCTTCAGGATCTGCAGATCAATAGCGTCTATCGTTCTCTGTATTTCCATTTAGGCCGAATGATATTCTTTATCCCAGCCAAAAGTCAACAACGGAAGATTAGCTGTTGACAATGACATGAATTTTCACCAATCATTCCTTCCCAGGGAGGGTGGGGCATGAAA
>JACZKF010000315.1 GCA_014860175.1 Desulfuromonadales bacterium
TTGCAGACGCTCTCCGGCAACGTCCTGTGCCTGAGTGATCAACTCCCCCTGCTCCCCGGCGGCCCCCCCGATCTGCGCACCGCCTGCCTGTTTCCGCTGCGAGGCGAGAAGTCGCTGATGGGCGGACTGGTGCTGCTCAACTCGATCGGAATGAATCTTCCTGCCCTGATCCCGCTCGACAATCTGGTCTTTCTTGCCGAGCAGACCGCCATCGGGCTGGAAAACGCCTCCCTTTACCAGGGGGCACGGGAACTGATCTATACCGATGACCTGACCGGCCTTTACAACTACCGCTACCTGCAGTTGATCCTCGAGCGTGAAATCCGCCGCACCGATCGCTATGGCATGGCGTTTACTCTGGTTTTCATCGATCTCGACTACTTCAAACTGGTCAATGATACCCACGGCCACCTGGCCGGCAGTGCCGCCCTGCAGGAAGTTGCTGGCTTGTTGCGGCAGAGTGTGCGGGAAGTCGATCTGCTGTTTCGCTATGGAGGGGACGAGTTTACTGCCCTGCTGGTCGAGACCGACGCCAAGGGGGGAGCGGTGGTGGCCGAGCGCATTCGCCATTCCATCGAACAACACTCGTTTCTGGTCAGTTCCGGCAAGCCTTCCCACCTGACTGCCACCGTCGGCTTCGCCTCCTTTCCCGAACATGCGCAGACCCATCAGGAGATCATCGACCTGGCCGACCGGGCCATGTATCATGGCAAGAAGGTCCGCAACGTCATCCGGAGCGCCTGGGAGATCCAGGGACCCCTGAGGCCCTGACGGGTTGCCGGTCTGCGCCTGGCGTTCCGAACGTCATCCCCGTCAGCCCCCGCTCCTGCACCAGTTCCCCTGTGGGGTCCGAAAAGCCGCCAGCAAAGGTTCCGAAGCTGCCTCAACCCCCGCCAACAGCTCTGTGCAACTCTCGGCTCGTGCCGCCCATAGAGATCTGGGCGACCATAATTCTACGCGCTTCCCGGCTACCGGCCGGCACTGCGTTTCACCCAGTGAAGAGGTAATGACGTGATTACAGGCATCAAGGGGATGAACGATATTCTGCCCGGCGAGGTGGAGACCTGGCAGTATCTGGAAGAGCAGGCCCGCCGAATTTTCGCCGCTTACGGCTTCGCCGAGATCCGGGTGCCGGTGGTGGAGAAGACCGACCTGTTTTGCCGCTCCATCGGCGAGTCGACCGATATCGTCGAGAAGGAGATGTACTCTTTCACCGACAAGGGGGGAACGTCGATCACCCTGCGCCCGGAAGGGACCGCCTCGGTGATGCGCTCGTTCATCGAACACAAGCTCTACGCCCAGGATCCGGTGGCCCGGCTCTACTATCTCGGCCCGATGTTTCGCTACGAGCGGCCGCAAAAGGGGCGCTACCGCCAGTTTCACCAGATCGGCGCCGAGGCGATCGGGATCGATGACCCCCGGGTCGATGCCCAGTTGATGGCCATGCTGACCCACTATCTGGATGAGGTCGGCATCCGTGACGTCGAACTGCAGGTCAATTCCCTCGGCTGCCCCGAATGCCGCCCCGCCTATCGTCAGGCGCTGATCTTCTTCCTCCAGCCGCAGCTGGAGGCCCTGTGTGAAGACTGCCGGCGTCGCTGGTGCACCAACCCCCTGCGGGTGCTCGACTGCAAGGTGCCCGGCTGCCGGGAGGCGACCGCCCAGGCCCCTTCCATTCTCGACCATCTGGATACCCCTTGCGCCGATCACTTCTCCCGGGTGCGCGCAGCCCTGGAAGACCTGGCCGTCCCTTTCGCCGTCAACCCGCGAATGGTCCGCGGTCTCGATTACTACACCAAGACCACCTTCGAGGTGGTCACCGGTAATCTCGGCGCCCAGAACGCCGTGGCGGCCGGTGGTCGTTACGACCGGCTGATTCAGGACCTCGGCGGCCCCCCCCTGCCGGGAATCGGTTTCGCCATGGGGCTGGAGCGACTGGTGTTGCTCAAGGGGGAGGAGCGGATTGCCCCGCCACGCCCGGCCCTGTTTCTGGCCGCTCTCGGGGAGGCCGCCGGCCGCCAGGCCTTTCGCCTGATGTGCTCGCTGCAACGGCGCGGGCTGCGGGCCGAAACCGATTTCGAAGGGAAGAGCCTCAAGGCCCAGATGCGCCGGGCCGGCCGCCTGCAGGCGCGCTTCGTGCTGATTCTCGGCGAGGAGGAACTGGCCCGGCAGATCGGGCAGTTGCGCGACATGGACGCCGGCACCCAGGAAGAGATCGCCTTGGGGGAGTTGGCCGAACGCCTGCTTGAGCGCCTGGGGCAGAGGGAAACCCTTGACGCTGTCCGGTGACGGCCCTATAATTCCTCGCTTAGGTCTGGAAGATACCATCGGCGGTGACATCGTAAGCGGGAGGAGACGCACTTGAACGACATTCTTGGGGACTGGAAGAGGAGTCATTACTGCGGTCAGCTGACTGCCGCCGATATCGGCCGGGAAGTGACTCTGATGGGGTGGGTGCAGCGGCGCCGCGATCACGGCGGCCTGATCTTCATCGACCTGCGTGACCGGGAGGGGATCGTCCAACTGGCCCTCGACCCCGATCGCGACCCCGAGGCGCATGCCAAGGCCGACCGGGTGCGCAGCGAATATGTGGTTGCGGTGCGGGGGAAAGTGTCGCCGCGGCCGCAAGGGACGGTCAATTCCAAAATGAAGACCGGCGAGGTGGAGATCGAGGCGCACGAACTGCGCATCCTCAACACCGCCAAGACCCCACCTTTCATGATCGACGAATACGGGGAAGTGGCGGAGAGCATCCGCCTCAAATACCGCTACCTCGACCTGCGCCGCCCCGGCATTCAGCAAAATTTGATTCTGCGCCATCGGGTCGCCCAGACCGTCCGCGCCTACCTGGCCGGCCAGGGGTTCCTCGAAGTGGAGACCCCGGTGCTGACCAAGAGTACGCCGGAAGGGGCCCGCGACTACCTGGTGCCGAGCCGGGTCAACCCGGGCAATTTCTACGCCCTTCCCCAGTCTCCTCAGCTGTTCAAGCAGTTGTTGATGGTTTCCGGCTACGACCGCTATTTCCAGATCGTGCGCTGCTTCCGGGACGAAGACCTGCGGGCCGACCGGCAGCCGGAATTCACCCAGATCGACTGTGAACTCTCCTTCGTCAGCCGTGACGATGTCCTCTCGGTCATGGAGGGGATGATCGCTACCGTCTTCAAGGAGGCGATCGGTGTCGAGGTACCGCTGCCGGTAGCGCGCATGACCTATGCCGAGGCGCTCGACCGCTTCGGCGTCGATAACCCCGACCTGCGCTTCGGGCTGGAGCTGCAGGACATCTCCGATCTGGTGCGGGGGAGCGGCTTCAAGGTGTTCACCGAGGCGGTGGTGGCGGGCGGTCTGGTCAAGGCGCTCAATGCCAAGGGGTGCGGCCATTTCTCCCGCAAGGAGCTCGATGACCTGACCGAATTCGTCAAGATCTACGGCGCCAAAGGGCTCGCCTACGTCAAAGTGACCGAGGACGGCTCCTGGCAGTCGCCGATCGCCAAATATTTCACCGCCGAGGAGTTGGCCGCCCTCAACCAGAGGCTGGAAGCTGCGCCTGGCGACCTGCTGCTGTTTGCCGCCGACAGTTACCGGGTGGCCAACGAGTCGCTCGGCCGTCTGCGCGGGCATCTGGGGCAAAAACTGGGGCTGGCGAAAACGGGGGACTACAAGTTCGTCTGGGTCACCGATTTTCCGCTGCTCGAATGGGATGCAGAAGCCCGGCGCCATGTGGCGGTCCATCACCCCTTCACCGCCCCGATGGACGAGGATATTGCTCTCCTCGACACCGATCCGGGCAAGGTGCGGGCCAAAGCGTACGACATGGTCCTCAACGGCTCCGAGATCGGCGGCGGCAGCATCCGTATTCACGACCGGGCGGTGCAGAGCAAGATGTTCGACATGATGGGGATCGGAATCGACGAGGCCCGGATCAAATTCGGTTTCCTCCTCGACGCCCTGGAGTATGGCGCCCCCCCCCCACGGTGGCATCGCCTTCGGCCTCGACCGGCTGATGATGATCCTCACCGGCTCCGACTCGATCCGCGATGTCATCGCTTTCCCCAAGACCCAGAAGGCGACCTGCCTGATGACCGAGGCCCCGGGGGAAGTCGACGAGAAGCAGCTGCGCGAGCTGTCGATCCGCCTGATCACCCGACCGAAATGATCCACCCGAGGGGCGGCTGAGCCGCCCCTCGGATTCTCCTGAAACCTGAAACGCAGCTGACATGCCCAGATATCTCTGTTACCTCCTGCTCGTGGTGTCGGTGCTGAGCGCCAGTTGCTCCAGCGCCCCCCGCCGCGAACTGCAGTCCGCCCGACTGGCGGTGGCCCAGGCGCGCCATGCCGGCGCCGACCAGTGGGCCTCGGCGGAAT
>JACZKF010000316.1 GCA_014860175.1 Desulfuromonadales bacterium
ACCGGCCTGTTGTGCCATCGCGCTACCTGCAAAAAACAAGGATGCAAATACAACAGCTAACATCTTTTTCATTTTTTCTCTCCTGTATCAAAGCGTGCAAAAGCACCGAAACCGAGTAATTTCCCAGCGACCGAGAACTCATTATCCACAAAAACTAGAAAGTTGCAAGCTTAGGCGTCCAGCCCATGCCGCCTCCTCAGGCGCAATTATCCACACGAAATTAAAAAGTTGCAACATTTCCGGTTTTGGCAATGCGGTATTAATTGCCATTTGTCGCGAAAAAACAACAAACTTGGAGATCGCTACAATTGCCAATCTCGCGACTCGCACGGCATTTGCATGGCGGGTCAATCCAACTGGGACAACAAACGAGCCCATTTTCCTCTGCTGCGCCGACCAGTTATGGACCCACTTTGCTCTTCTACTGCGCTCCGTACCCCGCTACCCACCGCCCCAGCAGCCCCCGAACATCCACGGCGGAGCTAATACCCTCTCGCATCGCACTGTCCAACGACTGCAACTCTTCTTCCAATCGATTCCAATCGGCTTTCCGCTCCTGCGCGCGCAGGATTCGCGGATGCTCCGTTCCGGAAATATCTCCGCCGATCAACAGCTCCTCGTACAGCTTTTCTCCCGGCCGAAGCCCAGTTACTTCAATGGCGATGTTCCCTTTTGGATTGGTGCGATCCCGCACCGTAAGACCGCTAAGGCGCACCATCTTCGTCGCCAGATCCAGAATCTTCACCGGTTCGCCCATGTCCAGCACGAAGACCTCGCCGCCGCTCGCCATCGCGCCGGCCTGGATCACCAACTGAACCGCCTCCGGGATGGTCATGAAGAATCGCGTTACCTCCTGATGGGTCAGCGTGATCGGACCGCCGTTTTCAATCTGTTTGCGAAACAAGGGCACTACGGAGCCAGAAGAGTCCAGCACATTGCCAAACCTCACCATCGAAAAAACGCTATCCGGATACTCATCCGCCAGCGCCTGCACTATCAGTTCAGACACACGTTTGGTGGCGCCCATCACATTGGTCGGGCGGACCGCCTTGTCGGTCGAAATAAGCACAAAGTACCCCACCCCGGCCGCGGCAGCCACCCGGGCCAGCTTCCAAGTACCCAGTGCGTTGTTGCGCAGTCCCTCTAAAGGATTATGCTCTACGATGGGAACATGCTTGTAAGCCGCCGCATGGTAGACGGTATCGATATCGAACTCGGCAAATATTCGCTGGAGCCGAGGCGCATCCGTCACCGACCCCAGCTGAAAGCTCAACTCCGTCGCCCGCCCCAAGGCTGCGGCCTGCGTCAGTAACTCCTGCTCGATGTGATAGAGCGCAATTTCGCTCCGCTCCAGCACGACCAGTTCCCGCGGCTGCAACGCCAGCACCTGACGGCACAATTCGGACCCGATCGATCCGCCGCCTCCGGTAATCAGTACGCCTTTGGCGCGGACGCACTTTTCCAGAAGGCCGGGAATCGGCGGGACCGGGTCTCGCCCCAATAAATCCTCGATGCTGATTTCCGTCAACTGGTCAAGCTTGGCGTCACCGCTCATCAACTCCGGCAAACCGGGCACCGATCGCACGTGGAACGGAAGCGTTCCCAGCGACTCCAGAATCTCGCGCCGCCGCGTCGCCTTCAGTGACGGAATCGCCAGGTAAATTTGCTCCACGCCCTTCGATTGCAGTTGGCCAACCAGCTTCGCATCACCTGGCGCCAGCACCGGCAAACCTTCCACCATACGGCCATGCAAATCCGGGGCGTCATCAAGAAAGACCAGCGGGTGATATTCCGCTGTCCTGCGCAGCATGGCTGCAAGCTGTTGCCCCGCGGCGCCGGCTCCATAAATCGCCACCACCATACCTCGGCCGCGGCCGCCGTTTCGGTTCAACAAAAAACGTGCGAAGGCCCTACTCAGCACAAACTGCGAAAATAGCACTAATGCAAACACGGCGCCCAATCCGAGGGCGTGCATTAGAGTAGTACCCCCATACCATCCGATTCCGCCCAAGATCAGGCCGGAAACTCCGCTCACCAAAGCCGACCTCGCAACCAGCGTCGGGGTGCCGAGCCGTAGCACCAAGCGGTAATAGCCGAAAACGATCGCGACCGCCGGAACCAGCAACATCACCAACACAGTAACAATCGAGATATACAGCCCCGGCAATACTGGTATGCCCCCGGCGCGCAGAAGCACAGCGAACCATACCGCGACAGCCGCCATCACAGAATCGCTGGTGATGAGAATGGCCAGCTTGGCGGAGCGTGGCAGGGTTTCAAGTCTTGAAAATGACAGCATCCTCATCACCGTCACATCAACTTCCGTACTTGATCTGGCGAACGACGATCGACAAGAATCGCCAAGCCCAAGAACACGCCACCTGCTG
>JACZKF010000317.1 GCA_014860175.1 Desulfuromonadales bacterium
GAGCAGGAGGGGGCCTCGGTGATGATGGACAAGGTGGTGCATGATGCCGCGGCCTACTCTCGCAGCATCGCCCGCCAGCGGGGGCGCAACGAACAGTGGGCCGAGAGTATCGTCCGGGAGAGCATCTCCACTCCGGCGCGCGAGGCGCTCGAGCTGAAAGTGATCGACCTGATCGCCGATGACGAAGCGGATCTGCTTGCCCAACTCGATGGCCGCACCTACCTGCGCCATGGGGAGGAGCGCACCCTGCACACCCGGGGGGTCGTCCTGCAGTTCGCCGAGATGACGCTGCGGCAGAAGATCCTCAACACCATCAGCAATCCGAATGTCGCCTACATGCTGATGATGCTGGGAATCCTCGGGATCTTCTTCGAGATCAGCCAGCCCGGCTCGATCTTCCCGGGGGCGATCGGGGCGATCGCCCTGCTGTTGGCTTTTTTTGGTCTGCAAACGTTGCCGGTCAACTTCGCCGGGGTGCTGCTGATCGGGGTCGCTCTGGTGTTGTTCATTCTCGAGATCAAGGTGACCTCCTACGGCATGCTGACCGTCGGGGGGATCATCGCCATGACCCTCGGTTCGCTGATGCTGATCGACAGCTCCGCCCCTTTCATGCAGATTTCCCGGGTGGTGATCGCGGCCACCGTCGGGGTCGTCTCCTCCTTTTTCCTCTTTGTCATGTATTTCGTGGTCCGCACCCAGCGCACCCGGTTCGTCTCCGGCCAGGAGGGGATGGCCGGCGAGCTCGGCACGGCCGTGACTGCCGTCGGCGACGGCGGTCGGGTGTTCGTCCATGGGGAATACTGGGACGCGTTTGCCCGTGAGCCGATCGCCGCCGGTGAAGCGGTGGAAGTGGTCCGGATGGATAGCGGTTTACGCCTGGAGGTGCGCCGGGCGACGCCCCGCTGACAAGGCGAAGACGGCTGGTTCACGACCCTTACACCCCTTGCGAGGAGAAAACAGCCATGCTGATTCCGATCGATCTGATAGGCGTAATCGTTGTCCTGGCGCTGGTCGTAGCGATTGTCGGCAGCGCCGTCCGTATCCTGTTCGAGTATGAGCGAGGGGTCGTTTTTCGCCTGGGGCGCTTCGTCGGCGTCAGGGGGCCGGGTCTGCGGTTCATCATCCCGGTGGTCGATCGGCTGGTGAAGATCAGTCTGCGCACCGTGGCCATGGACGTGCCGCCGCAGGACGTGATCACCAAGGACAACGTCTCCATCAAAGTCAATGCGGTCCTCTACTTCCGGGTGGTCCACCCCGACAAGGCGCTGATCGAGGTGGAGAACTATCTGTACGCCACCAGCCAGCTGGCCCAGACCTCGCTGCGCAGCGTGCTCGGGCAGTCGGAACTGGACGAAATCCTCATCCATCGGGACAAAATCAACCAGCATCTGCAGACCATCCTCGACCGGCAGACCGACCCCTGGGGGGTCAAGATTTCCAACGTCGAAATCAAGCATGTCGACCTGCCGACGGAGATGCAGCGGGCGATGGCCCGCCAGGCCGAGGCGGAGCGGGAGCGGCGCTCCAAGGTCATTCACGCCGAGGGGGAATTCCAGGCGGCGCAAAAACTCTCCGAAGCGGCCCGCATCATCTCTTCCGAGGAAGGGGCGCTGCAACTGCGCTTTTTGCAGACCTTGACCGAGGTGTCGGCGGAAAAGAACTCGACCATTATCTTCCCGCTGCCGATCGATCTGCTGCGGCCGTTCCTGAAGGACAAGTAATACCAGCAACCAGGACCGAGGCTGAGGGTTTGCCACCCCTCAGCCTTTTTTTAGAACATTATTTCGTCTTGACAGCCCCTCCCTTCTCTGGTTAGATATCCCGTCTCTGGTATTCAGGTCTAACCTATTAGTCTTCCAGATTTTTTCACTCTCGCTTAAAAATTTTAGTATCCCTTTAGCTGTTTTATTTCGCTTCTCGGGGGCAGCCGATGGAGGAGGTTCAAGTGGCAGTTAAGAAGTTCAGAAAGGTGATGGCGGCCAATCGCGGGGAGATCGCCATCCGTATCTTCCGGGCCTGTACCGAACTGGGAATCAAGACTTTGGCCGTCTACTCGGAAGCCGACAAAATCTCCCTGCACCGCTACAAGGCGGACGAGGCCTATCTGATCGGCAAGGGAAAAGGGCCGATCGACGCCTATCTCGGCATCGAGGAGATCATCGATCTCGCCCGCAAAAAGGAAGTCGACGCCATCCATCCCGGCTACGGCTTCCTCTCCGAGAACGCCGACTTCGCCGACGCGGTGGAGCAGGCCGGCCTGGTCTTCATCGGGCCCACCGCACGCAGCATGCGCCTGATGGGCGACAAGCTCTCCGC
>JACZKF010000027.1 GCA_014860175.1 Desulfuromonadales bacterium
CCTTGGACAGGTCGAAGGGGACATCGAGATAATGGTCGGCAAAGGAGTGGTTCTGCTCCGGATCGAGGACCTCGAGCAGAGCCGAGGCGGGATCGCCGCGGAAGTCCTGGCCGATCTTGTCGATCTCGTCGAGCATGAAGACCGGGTTGTTGGCCTCGGCCCGGCAGATGTCCTGGATGATCCGCCCGGGGAGGGCGCCGATGTAGGTGCGGCGGTGACCGCGAATCTCCGCCTCGTCCTTCATCCCCCCCAGGGAGATGCGGATGAACTTGCGCCCCATGGCGCGTGCGATGGAGCGCCCGAGAGAGGTCTTGCCGACCCCCGGCGGGCCGACGAAACAGAGGATCGGCCCCTTGGGCGACTTCTTCAGGGAGCGCACCGCCAGGTATTCGAGAATACGCTCCTTGATCTCCTTGAGATCGTAGTGATCCTCATCGAGCACCTGCTGGGCCCGGTCGATGTCGAGACTGTCCTCGGTCCCCCGGCTCCAGGGGGCGGCACACAGGTACTCGAGATAGGTGCGGGAGACGGTGTATTCCGGCGAGGCCGGATTGATCCGCTCCAGCCGGGCCAGCTCCTTGTCGGCAATGGCGCGCACGTTCTCCGGCATCGCCGCCCGGTTGATCCGGCTGCGAAACTCGCCGGTCTCGGCCCGGCTCGGGTCGTCCTCCCCCAACTCGTCCTGGATCTGCTTGAGCTGTTCACGCAGCAGATAGTCCTTCTGCGTCTTGTTGACCCGCTTGGCCACCTCCGACTGGACCTCGCCCCGCACCTGCAGCTTCTGCACCTCGCTGGTGAGGTGCAGGTAGACCTCCTTCAGCCGCTCCAGCGGGTCGAGGAGTTCCAGCAGCCGCTGCTGGCGGGGGAGTTCCAGACTGAGATAGACGGCCACCAGATCGGCCAGCCGCCCCGGCTCTTCAATCTGGTCGATCATCTTGATCACATCCCCCGGCAGGGGGCGGCCATAGGCGAGGGCGATCTTGAGAAGGGCGTTGACGCTCTGCACCAGGGCTTCGGCGACCAGGCCGCGGCTCTCCCTTTCCACCACCGGCTCGACCCGGGCGATGGTGAACGGCTGGCGCTGGACGGCGGTCAGTAGGCGTACCCGCTGCAGACCTTCCACCACCACCTTCCCCCCCCCCTCGGGAAAGCGCAGAATCTGATTGACGCGGCAAACCGTCCCGATCTTGGCCAGCTCTTCAAACCGGCAGGGGCCCTCGCCATCCAGACAGGCGACCAGCGCCACCAGATGCTCGCCGTGCATCGCCTCTTCCACCGGTGCGAGTCCGCCGGAAGAGACGAACAGGGGAAAAACCATGTGAGGAAACACCACCTGCTCCCGCATCGGATAGATCGGCACCTGGGTCGGCAAGGTGAGAGGGCGCTGGAACATGGAATCTCCTCTGCGGTGCTACTCGTTCTCCGGGTCGACTTCTTCGATGGTCCGCTCCATCAGCTGGGGAAACTGCTCGCGAAAGGCGGGGAAAGCCGTCTCCAGAAAGGTGCGGATGGCTCGGACTTCCAGCCGCAGGCGATCCAATCGCCCCCGCAGTTCGAGAATTCGCTCATCGACTGCCCCTCCCCCCAGGCGAACTTCCTTTTCCAGGCGGGAGAGCTGCTCTTCCAGCGCTACCTGGTTCATTTTTCGACCTCTTTTCCTCGAGTTGAAACGGCATGTCGGTTACAGCATAACAATCACGGGGGGGGTGTCAAGGTGGGCTAAATGGGCGGTTCGACTGACCTCCGGAAGAGAGATCGGGCTGCATGAATACGGATGAAAACCGACGGCGGACGGCCTCTCGCCACTGGTGAGAAGCCTGTACCCGGCCGACCAGGCATCCACCCCGGAATCGACACCGCCAGCGACAGGAGGGTCACTCGCTGGCGGCTGCCGCGCATTACTGGGGCTGGATCTCTTTTTCCCCTTTGGCCCGCCCCGCTGGCGAGACGCGCGTCTCTTCCTGCAGCTCCTCCAGGGCCTTGCAGACATGGCGCAGGGCCATGGCGGCGGCGGGGTCTTCAATCTGCCTGATGGTATCTCTGATTTTCTCGAGTTCGCTGGCAACCGGCATATGGAACCTCCTGGCGCGATTTTTCAGATGTTAACGGCAGTTGCCGGAAAGGCAAGACGGCAGCGGCAGGTTTTCGCCCCTTCCGGGCAAAAAAGAGGGGAGCCGAAGCCTCCCCCTGGCGGCGTTCAGTCCCCCCTGGCAGCCAGTAACTGGCTCACCTTTTCCTTTAACTCCCGCCTGTCAACTCCCCTGTTTGCCTTCATCGACCTGGCATTGCTTCATGAGCTCCGCCATCTCTGCTTCGTCCATCTCGGTGAGCCGATAGCGGCCGTCGGCCTCTTTTTCCGCCAGCCGGGTGGCCTGGACTGGCGCCGGTCTGGCCTGAATGCGCGCCATGGCCAACAGCCGCCGATTCTCCATCTCCAGATCGTATTTCTCGATTCCCAGGCGGATGGCGAGAATCAGCTCGGCATCGTTCCAGGGTTTGGAAAAAAAGCGGTAGATTTCCCCCGAGTTGACCGCCTGTATCGCCGCTTCGAGAGTGGCGTGGCCGGTGAGCATGATGCGGACGACCTCCGGATGGCGCGTACTCACCAGGGACAAAAGGTCGGCTCCCGACATCCCCGGCATCCTCTCGTCGCAGACCACCACCTTGAAGGGGCGGCTCGCCAGCAGTTTCAGCGCCTCCTCACCGCCACCGACGGTGCAGACCGTGAACGGCTCATCGGCCAGCGCCCGTCGCAAGGCGTTGAGGACCTGCTCCTCGTCATCCACCAGCAAAATGGAACTCTCCATCGCTTCCCCTTTCAATCGTTTCACTCCCCCGGCACAGGATCGAACACCAGCACCAACAATTCTTCGCCCCCCGTCATCACCCGCCCGCGGGTCAGACGGAATGCAGCCCCACCAAGTCGTGCCGGCCCGTCGCCGGCCAGCAGTTGGGCCGGCAGAACCTCGCCCACCGGCAGCAGTTGGGCGGCCCGGTTGCGAAGCACGATCACCCCCTGGGAATCGCAGGCCAGCACCGGCAGCGGCAGCTCCCGCAGAACGGTACCGGCCAGCCCCAGTTCCTGATTCTCCAGCCGCAGGCAGGCCAGGCGTTCTTCGACCAGCGTTGCCATATTGCCGCTGACCCGCGACAGCCCCTCCTTGGAGGAGCGAAGCTCGCCGACCAGCTGCCGATTCTGCTTCTCCAGAAAATACTTCTCCAGCGCCTGAGCAATGGTGAGCTTCAACTCGTCATCATTCCACGGCTTGGGGATGAACTTGTAGATCTGGCCATCGTTGATGGCGGCAATGACGGCGGCGGTATCGGCATAGCCGGACAGGACGATGCGCACCGTCTCCGGCCGCCGATGACAGACCTCGCGCAGGAACTCGACGCCGTTGAGCTCCGGCATGCGATAGTCGGAGAGGACCACCTGCACCGGCGCCTCCCTCTCCAGGATCGCCAGCCCCTCGGCGCCGGTGGTGGCGGTCAGCAGCTGATAGTCTTCATCGAGGAAGGTCCGCTCCAGGGCGCGCAGCACATTGTGTTCGTCATCGACACAAAGAATCCGTACCGGCTCATCCCGCGTCATCTTCCCCCCTTGTCGGCAGGTCGACCATAAACGTGGTCCCCTCCCCCGGCCGGCTCTCCACCCGCAGATCGCCGCCATGATTTTTGACAATCTCATAGGAAATGCTCAGCCCCAACCC
>JACZKF010000318.1 GCA_014860175.1 Desulfuromonadales bacterium
CCCCTGGACCACGTCGAAGCTGACCCGGTCACCTTCCGCCAGACTCTTGAATCCGTCCCCCTGGATGGCCGAAAAATGCACGAAAACATCGGGCCCATCGTCCTGCGTGATGAAACCGAAGCCCTTGGCGTCATTGAACCATTTCACCGTACCCTGTGCCATGCCTGACTCCTTTTGTTTTTCTGTGGCTGAGATTG
The DNA here is from genome assembly GCA_014860175.1 of Desulfuromonadales bacterium. Classification (GTDB taxonomy): domain Bacteria; phylum Desulfobacterota; class Desulfuromonadia; order Desulfuromonadales; family JACZKF01; genus JACZKF01. The sequence goes on from JACZKF010000318.1 coordinate 198, forward strand.
TCCGCGTGCAGCAGGGGGCGTAAGAACGAAAAAACCGCACAGCCAACGGTGCCCTGTACGGTACTGCTGTTCTGCTGGGCCGACCAGGTTCTGCACAAACGTAGTTTGAATTAACCTAGCATGGGGTTACCGGAAAATGCAAGAGTGAATTTTCCCTCTTTTCTAACTCAAATCGAGAAGAACTCCGGTGATCTCGCCGGAAGGGATCAGATGCGCCGGCGCACACTCCCCGGTCTCCAGGTAGAACTGTCTTCGCTCACATCGATGATGCAAGGTGCCTTGGCAATAATCGCGAATCAGTGCCTGCCACATCAGGGCCCGCCCATCCCGGTACTTTCGGAAAAAGCAGCATCGGTCGGTAAACTTGCACTCTTGCATTCCCGCTCCCTCGCCCAAACAACTCCCCTGAAGCAAAGTCTGAGCCAGAATGACCCAGAACCAATCGCACGGCTAAACTATATGAATTATGGGATTTTTTCCTCCACCCTCGCTGGCGCCCCCGAGGGGGCGCCGCCGGCGCTGGGCCGCGCTTTCACCGATCTGCCGCCTATTGGCCGCCACCGGTTCGTGTCCAAACCCTGGACTCCAGGCATTCTCCCCTCAGCTTTGACACCCTGCCGGGACATGCTACGCTGGGGAAAAACGAAAGGAGCTTTCCCATGCAAAAAGAGCCGTTAGGGAACAAGGATTACGATCTGATCAGCGTCATTTACCATGCGTCCCAGGGGTATGAGACTTGCGTAAAATACGCCGAGGATGCCGAGAAGGAAGGGGATCGCGACGCCGCCCAGTTCTTCCAGGAGGTGCGCAAACAAAACCAGAAACTGGTGGAGAAGGGGAAGGATCTGCTCAAGTCCCGACTGAGCTGAAACCCCTGAACAACCAAGGCCAGGCAAGCCGCCTGGCCGTTACAAAAAAGGCGCTGGCACGTTATCGCGTGCAAGCGCCTTTTTTTCTTTGGTGGAGTTGAACAGGACCGAACCGTCGACCTATGCATTCAGCGGGATGGCAAACGCCAAGCCATGAAGAGGCTCGCATCGCCCCCCTCCTGTCAACCCAATCCGCATCGACTACTGTGGTCAAATACTCCTGGAGAAGACGTAACCTCTACAAGCCTGGCCCTCTATCATTCCACCCTTGACCAATCTGCTTTCGTATCATACAGTACCCCATAAACAAATTAAAGGGTTCCCTATGGCACGAAAAACCTTGGGCAGCGAAGGACTCCCCTCTCCCGCCCGACAGGCATTGACGGGGGTGGGCGCGAACATCCAAATCGCCCGGAAACGACGTGGCTGGAGCCTGGAGCAGATGTCCGGCGCCATGCTGGTCACGCGCAAGACACTCTCGCGCCTGGAAGGAGGCGACGCCTCGGTCAGTCTGGGCGTGTTGGCGGCAGCGCTCCACGCCCTGAATCTTGTTGCCGATCTGTCGCAGATCGCCGCACCGGAGAAAGATGCGGTGGGTGCTTTCCATGAGAAGCTGCGCCTTCCCCGGCGGGTCCGGAAGAAAAAAGCGCCGCCCGATGAACTGGACTTCTGATGGCCGCTGAGCGCAAAACCTACGTCTTCATCTATCTGCCGGGCGAAACCGCCGCCGTGCCGGCGGGGGT
>JACZKF010000319.1 GCA_014860175.1 Desulfuromonadales bacterium
GGTTGCTGCTGTTGCTGTTGCGGCTGTTGCTGACGTTGCTGCATCTGCTGTTGTTGCCCGGACTGGGACTGGCTCCCTTCCTCCCAATAGGGGGAGACGCCGTAGAACTGATGGATCTGCTGCGCCTGCTGGCGGTTGATCCCCTGCTCGACGTCTGCCTCGGGAGCGTTTTTCAGCTGCTCCTCCTGGAAGCTGAGCACCAGGACCTGCTCATCTTGATCCTGTGCCTGGCGCATCTGGAAAGCGTTCCAGGGGACGACGGCCTGCTCGCCGCCGATCCCCCAGAGGCCGCCGGTGGTAACGACGACATAGGCGACTTTCCCCTCTTTGGTGTCGATGACGACCTTGTCGACGCTGCCGAGGCTTTCTCCTTGGGCGGTCTGGATATCCATCCCCTTGAGGTCATCGATGGTGGTCAACTGCTGGGAATACTGGTCGCGGGCCTGTTGCCGCTGCTGTTCGGTAGCCTGCTGCCGCTGCTGCTGACCGGCGGCCGGCTGCTCGGATCTTTGCTGCCCGTAGCCGGGCTGCGATTCGGTGCCGCGCGGTGTAGCCTGCTGGCCCCAGGCGGCAGGAGCGATGGCCAGAGCGCCGGCCAGGGCGAGTGCGGTGAATAGATCTTTTCTCATGATGTTTTCCCCTTTCTGGAAATAGGTTGATGCAGGGCAATCCTCTGATTTGTATTTATCTTCGTTTGCGCCACTGTCAATGGGGCTCAGGACGGTTGTTGCGTTCGCGCTTCCAGATCTCTGACCGCCGGGCCGTGCAGCAGACCGCCATCGGCGGCGAAGCGTGAGCCATGGCAGGGGCAGTCCCACGACTCTTCGGCATCATTCCAGGCGACGATGCACCCCAGGTGAGTGCAGGTGGCGGCGACGCAGTGCCGGTTCCCCCGACGGTCGAGAGCGACGCCGGTCTTCCCCTCTCCGGTGCTGATCACCCCTCCTTCGCCGGGGGCGAGCCGGTCCGGATCGACGGTGGATGGGGAGATCAGGCGGTCCTTGAACAGGTGTTTGGCGGCGTCGAGATTCTCCCGCAAAAAGCGGCTCCCCCCTTTCAGGCTCAGGCGGGTCGGGTGGTAGAGCTCGCCCCAGCGGTTCGGGATCCCCCGGATCTGGTCGGTCAGCAACTGGGCGGCGATCAGCCCCTGAGTCATCCCCCAGCCGCCGAATCCTGCCGCCACGTGGATGTTCCTGAAAACCGGCGCGCCGATGAAGGGGATCCGGTCCATGGTCACCGGGTCCTGGGTCGACCAGCGGTAATCGACCGACTGCAGTTCGAAATGGCGGCGGGCGAAAGTCTCGAGACGCCGGTAGCGGTCGCTGGTGCTCCCCCCCTCACCCGTTTTGTGGTTCTCGCCGCCAAGCAGCAGGTACTCTTCCCCGCCGAGGGGATGCGGCCGCAGGGAACGGTATGGTTCGGCGCTGCTGTAGTACATCCCCTGGGGCACCTGGCCGGCGATGCGCACCGCCAGTACGTAGGAGCGCTTCGGGTACATGCGGGCCGCGAAGAGAGTCGGGTCGAAGAAGGGGAAGTTGGTGGCCAGCACCACGTGCGCCGCCCGGAGGGTCCCCCGGTCGGTCTCCACCTGGGCCGGATGCCCCGGCCGCAGGTGGAGCGCCCGGGTTTTTTCAAAAATCTTCCCGCCGGAGCTGACCAGCTCTTCGGCTAGGGGCAGGAGAAATTTGCGCGGATGGAACAGCGCTTGGGCGGGGAGGCGGACCGCTCCCCGGATCGGGAAGGGGAGATCGGCCTCCTGGACCAGTTCGGCGGCCAGCCCCGCCGCCCGGGCGGCCTCGGCTTCCTGGCCGACGGCCACGAACTCCTCCTCGCTCTCGGCATAGGTAAAGGCGGGCAGACGCCGGAAGTCGCAGTCGATCCCTTTTTCTTCGACCAGTTGGGCGTACCGGGCCAGGGCCGCCTGGTTCGCCTCGGCGTACAGACGGGCCTCGTCGGCGCCGAAGCGGGTGGTCAGATAGTGATAAATCTGGCCGTGGAGGGAGGTTATTTTTGCGGTTGTATGGCCGGTCACCCCGGAGAGAATCCGGCCGGCCTCGACGATCGCCACCTCGAGCCCGGCCTGGCGCAGCAGCCAGGCGGTCAGCAGGCCGACGATGCCGCCGCCGAGGACCGCTACCTCGGTCTGCAGCTCGCCGGCAAAAGGGGGGTAGCTGGTCTCGGGCGTGGTGGCCAGCCAGAGGGAAGTCGGCTGGCCCGGCAATGGGGTGGTGAATTTTTCGTCCATGGATCCCCCCTGAAAGGCGTTTTGAGCCTCAGTATAGAT
>JACZKF010000028.1 GCA_014860175.1 Desulfuromonadales bacterium
GCCGACCTGAAGCCGCTGGCCGAGACGATGCCGCCGCAAATCTCCCAGCTCCACCTGGTCCGCTCCGGGAACTCTCCGGCCCTCTCCCTGAATTATTCATCCCTCGGCCTGTTTGCCCCCGACCATGAGGAGGAGAGCGTGCTGGTCACGGTGCCGGTTATGGCCCGCGGGCAGTTCGCCGGCGCCCTGCAGGGGCGCTTTCTCCTGGCCGACCTGCGCCAGCGGATGAATGCGGCCCGCGGCCTGCTGCTGCTGTATGCCCTCCTTTACGGGGCGGTGCTCACCGTGGCCGGAGTGTTCCTGCTTTACCGCAATGTGGTGCGCCCGGTGCGCGACTTGATGCAGGCGACCCGCGAGGTGGCCGCCGGCGATCTGGAGCAGATCCTCCCCGAGGAGGGGCCGAAAGAGATCGCCGACCTGAGCCGCTCCTTCAATCAGATGACCGCCACCCTGCACGACAGCCGCCGGCAGACCGAAGCCCATATCGATTCGCTGCGCCAGGCCAACCAGGAGCTGGCCAGCAGCCGGGATGAGGTGGTGCGGGGAGCCCGGATGGCCTCCGTCGGCCATCTGGCCGCCGGCATGGCCCACGAGATCGGCAACCCTCTGGGGGCCCTGGTCGGCTACCTCGGGCTGCTCAAGGGCGAGCTTGCCGGCGACTCCCGGGAGATCGCCGTTCGGGCCTTGAGCGAGGCGCAACGGATCGATCTGCTGGTGCGTGACCTGCTCGATTACGCCGCTCCTCCCCGGGGGGAGGTGGAAGATTTCGACCCGGTCGCCTTGCTGCGCCAGGCGGTGGAGCTCCTCGAACACCAGGGGGCGTTCAGCCACCGGGCGCTGGCCGACGGTCTCCCCACCGCCCTTCCCGCCGTGCGCATGGCGCGGCACAAGCTGCAGCAGGTTTTCATCAACCTTCTCCTCAATGCCCGCGACGCCTGTCCCCCCGGGGCGGCGATCCGCCTCAGCGCCGGCCGGCGGCAGGACGGGGTCTGGCTGACCGTGGCCGACGAGGGGGAAGGGATGGCGCCGCAGCTCCTGGCGAACATTTTCGACCCCTTCTTCACCACCAAAGAGCCTGGCAAGGGGCGCGGCCTGGGGCTGGCGGTCTGCCAGCGGATCGTCGAGGAGGTCGGTGGGCGGATCGAGGTGCGTTCGGAGCCGGGAAAAGGGAGCGCCTTTACCGTGCGTCTGCGGTCGGCGGAGGGGATCGATGGCTGAGAAACGTCAGATCCTGGTCGTGGACGACGAAGCGTCGATGCGCCACATGCTGCGCCTGGTGCTGGAGAAAGAGGGGTACCAGGTGGCCGAGGCGACCGGCGGCGAAGAGGCGCTGGCCGCCCTGGCCCGGGAGAGCTTCCACCTGGTGCTGTGCGACATCCGCATGCCGGGCGTCGACGGGTTGGCCTTCTTGCAGCAGGCGGTGGAGCGCCAGCTGCCGGCCACCATCATCATGATGAGCGCTTACGGCACTCTCGATATCGCCGTCGAGTGCATGAAGCGAGGGGCTTACGACTATATCTCCAAGCCGTTCAGGACCGACGAGATTCTCCTCACCTTGCGCAAGGCCGAGGAGCGCTGGCGGCTGTGGCGGGAGAACGAGCGGCTCAAGCGGACTCTCGCCGGCCGGCCGCCGGAGCGGCCGCTGATCTTCTGCAGCGCCGCCATGGAGCAGGTGGCCGAGGTGATCGGGAAGGCGGCCGAGGTGCACGCCTCGGTGCTGGTCACCGGCGAGACCGGCACCGGCAAGGAGTTGGTGGCCCGCGCCCTGCACGCCCGGGGGCGGCGGCGCGCTCACCCCTTTTATGCCGTCAACTGCGGCGCCATGACCGCCAACCTGGTGGAGAGCGAACTCTTCGGCCACGTCAGGGGGGCCTTTACCGGCGCCGACCGGGAGCGCGAAGGGCTGTTCGGCGCCGCCGACGGCGGGGTGCTGTTCCTCGACGAAATCGGCGAACTCCCCCTCGAACTGCAGCCGAAGCTGCTGCGGGTGCTGCAGGAAGGAGAGGTGCGGCGGGTCGGCGAGGCGCGCAGCCGTCCCGTCGATGTGCGGGTGGTCGCCGCCACCGCCCGCGACCTTCGCACCGAGGTGGCCCAGGGGCGGTTTCGCGAAGACCTCTACTACCGCCTGGCGGTGCTGGAGATCCGCGTCCCCCCCCTGCGCGAGCGGCCGGAAGATATCCCGCTGCTGGCCGGGCACTTTCTCCAGCGGGCGGCCGAGCGCGAGGGGCGCCCGGTCCCCCGCCTCCTCCCCGAGGCGCTGCAGCTCCTCGCCTCCCACCCCTGGCCGGGGACGTGCGGGAACTGGAGAACTTCATCGAAAAGACGCTGATCTTCTGCCGGGGGGAAACCATCGGCCTCGACCACCTCCCCTGGGAAGTGCGCCGGCATGAGCGTGATTCGACCGTCGCCCTCTCCCTCAAGGCCGCCTCCCGTCGCCTGGAAGAGGAGTACATCCGCAAGGCGCTGGCCGCCACCGGCGGCAACCGCACCCAGGCCGCCCGCCGGCTGGAGATCAGTCTGCGCGGGCTCCTCTACAAGATGCAGGAGTTCGGCCTCGAGTGACGGCCTTTGGCGGGCCGAACATGCAAATTTTGCACGTTTCTCCCTTTCTGGTTACTCCCCTGACAATAAAATCCTTGTTGATCAGCCACTTTTAATTTTGGCACAAGCTTTGCTGCAGTTTTAGCCGAGGAGGACGTGCAGCTATGCGGAAAGTGCGCTTGCAAACCGGTTTCACCCTGATCGAAGTCATCATCGTCATCGCCTTGATTGCCATCGCCGTCGCCATTGCCGCGCCCAACCTGTTGGCCGTCATGCCCAACATGCGGGTCAAAGCGGCCGCCCGCGACTGCGCCTCGGTCATCCAGGACGCCCGGATGCAGGCGGTCGCTCTCAATGCCAACTGCGCCGTCAGTTGTGATGTGACCATTGGTGGTGTCACCTACGATTTCGTCGCCCACGCCGACCCAAACGGCGACCTTGAGTATAACGACGGCGAACGGGTCTTCTCGCGCCTGCGCCTGGCCGACTTCCCGGATGTCGCGATCACCGGCGGCAAGACCAACCTTGGCTTCAACTCCCGTGGCCTGCCGGTCGTTGTCGGTGGCGGGCTGATCGATCAGACCATCGGCTTTCGCAGCAGCAAGGGGTTGGTGCGGCAAGTTCGGGTCAACCCGACCGGGAACGTCCGGATCCAGTAGGGGGCGGCAGATGAGGATGAACCGAAAAAGAAATCGCGGCTTCACGCTGGTCGAACTGCTGGTGGCTCTCGCTTTGGCCGGCATCGTCAGTACCGCCATCTACAATATTTTCTTCTCCAGCAACAAAGTCTATGTCGAGCAGGAGCAGGTGGTTGGTCTGCAGCAAGACCTGCGTGCCGGGGTCGACCTGATGGTACGGGAGATCCGCATGGCCGGCTTCGACCCCGACAACATCCGGATTGCTACCGGCACCGCTCTTGGCCTGGTCGAGGCGACTCGCGACACCATCGAGTTCACCTTTGATACCGATGGCAACGGGGTAGCGGAAACTATCCGCTACGCCGTTACAGGGGGGAATCTCACCCGCAACGGCGAGATCCTGGTGCGCAACGTCGATGCCCTCGGCTTCGCCTACGCCTACGAGCAGGGGTCGGACGTAGCGACCACGCCGGCTCCGCCAGCCGGGAACCGAAACATCATCTGGGTGACAGGGACGGCGGCGCTCAATCGCAGTCTGGACACCAACGACGACGGGCAGATCGATGCCGGTGACACCGCCGGCGGCAATCCGGTGGCGGCGGTGACCCTCGACCGCGTCCGGGCGGTGCGGGTCTGGCTGCTGGCCCGGACCGAGCGGACCGATTCCCAGTTTTCCGACAGCCGTACCTATGTCGTGGCGGACCGGCGGGTCACCCCTGCCGACAACTTCCGCCGCCGCCTCCTGACCACCACCCTCAGATGCAGGAACCTGGGCCTATGAGGAAGCAGATTACGTCGTCGCAGGCAGGCTTCACCCTGGTCGAAATTCTCATCGCCATGACCATTTTCGCCTTTGGCATGCTCGCCGTCGCCACCCTGCAGATCACCGCTCTGACCGGCAACAGCGCGGCCCGCGGCGTCACCGAGGCCAATGCGCTGGCCCAGAACAAGTTGGAGGAGTTGCAGAGCATCCCCTTCGACGATGTAAACGGCAGCGCTGGCCCCGAAACCATCAGCCACTACGGCAAGGCCTACGCGCTTTCCTGGACGGTTGACGACGACTTGCCGGTGGCTGGGCTGAAGACCATCGCGGTCACCGTCCAATGGCAGGAAAAAGGGGGGGCCAAGACCACCTCCCTGCGCTATATCCGTGCTGATAACCCCTTGTTATGACAAGAAACGGGAGACCGGTCATGACCCATCCCTGTTCCCCCTTGAGCAACGAGCGCGGCTCGGTCCTGATCCTGGCGCTGCTGATTTTGGTCATGCTCACCATTATCGGCATGTCGGCGACCACCACCACCAACTTCGAGGTCAAGATCGCCGCCAACGAGCGGCAGTACCACTCCGCCTTCTACGCCGCCGAGGCGGGGCTCTCCTATGTCCTCGAGACCTCCTCTCTTTATAACGACGCCAACATCGACCCTAATGTGCCACTGGTGTTCCCCCTGGCCGCTGACGCCGCCGCCATGAGCACCGCTCTCCCCCATGCGGCGGTGAGTGGCACCATCCGCTACGAAGGGGCCGGTTCGGGGTCGTTCAGCGCCCTGCGCGGCTCCGGCTATTCGGCCAAGGGGACCTACCGGCCGCACGTCTATCAGGTCGACTCCACCGCCACTCTGGACTCCGGGCCCGAAAGCCAGGTCCGGGTGCAGGCCTACCGGATCGGTTTCTAACATGTACCGCGAAAGGAGCCCGAAGATGGCTGCCAGGCGCTTGTTCCGCTCGATCGTCCCGCTCGTCTGCCTCGCTTTGCTGGCCCAGGTTTCAGTGGCTTTAGGAGGTGATAAATGCATCTTCGCCGTCACCGCTGACAGCGTCCCCCCCAACATCATCATCCTGCTCGACAACGGGGCGGAGATGGAGCAGATTGCGTGGCATAAAGATTATAATCCCAATGTCGACTACACACCTCCTGAGTCTATATTCGTTAACCCGTATGGGTATGCTCCCAACAACAAAAATCAAAATGAGTTGCTTCCGATTGGAGAAAATCTCAAGGTAGGCGAATCCCCTTTCCCCAAAATATCTGCGGTGGCAGGTCCGGACGGTACTATCACCATTACCCTCGGCGAGAAATCGGTCAATCTGCCGAAAGTCCCATCATCCTCGCCTGATAGCGACAACGTAAAAGACAATTCCACCTACTTTCGCTACTCGACCAATTATCTGAATTGGCTGGTTTATTCCAGAATCTGGGACGGTAGCCCACTGCCCAAGTACGATGGCACCAATTTGCCCAACAAGAGCCGTTTCTACTGGGCCAAGAAAGCGATCAGGGATGCTGCCCGGCAGACCAACAATCAGGCTCGCTTCGGGATCATGAACTTCTCCAACACCGAAGGGGCGTCAAGCGTACAGCCTGTTGCGATGGTGATGGCATCCGGTTCGCTGACGTCCAGTTTTATAAATAACATCAACAATATGGGAACTGTTGACTACTCCCCCCTGGCCGAAGGTCTGGCTAGTGTCGGTGGCCAGTATGCCGGCAAGAACCTCTCCCAGGAAATCAGTGAGTTTTACTGCCAGAGAAACTTTGCCCTGATCGTCAGCGCTGGGATGTCGTCGATGGACCAGACCGGCGCGAGCCAGAGCTCTCCGTCTACCTTGGGTGACTTTGACGGGGATGGTGCGACCGGTGGGCTCGGCGAGGGGAAACTCCGGGTCATCCGTCTCGACGGCACCAGCGAGATTATCGACATCCCGGTGAATCTGGCCAATGCCACCACCGCCAGTCACCGGGGGTCGACTTACCTCGACGACGTAGCCCACTGGCTGTACACCAACGACGTCGTTGGATACCGCGCCGGATTCCAGAACATCAGCACCTTCACTGTCGGGGCGATGCCGACTTTCAAAGCCAATGCCTTTCTTGCCAACACTTCAAACAAGGGGAACGGCTACGAGGGTATTTACGACCAGCGTGACAGGGATACTTTCAAATATCATTTTGAAGCCGAAGAGCCTGAGGGGATTTCTGACGCGATCATCGCGGCATTGAAGAACATTCTCGAACGCACCGCCACCTTCACCGCACCGGTCGTGCCGGTTACCCGTACCACCAGCGGCGACTTGATCTACCTCGCCTTTTTCAAACCGCTGCAGGGGAGTAATCTCTGGGAAGGGAACATCACCAAGTTCGGCTTGAGCAGCAACAACGACATCGTCAGCGTTAACGGTGCCGCTGCCACCTGGCCTAACGGGGCGATGCGCGACGACGCCAGCCCTCACTGGGCGACCATCAAATGGGCGAAAAGCGGTGAGTCCAATTATGTTCACCACCCCGACCGCCAAATTTTCACCTATCTCAGCAATTCACAGATTATTTCGAGTTCTAATGCCTTCACTGCTGCCAACTCCAGCATCACCTCCGCCATGCTCGGAGTTGAAAATGCTACCGACCGCCAAAAAATAATCGATTATGTTCGCGGCAAGTCCCCTCTGACCAACGATAATCGGAGGATCATCCATGGCGACTCGTTGCATAGCGAACCGTTCGTCCTCTCTTGGGCCAATGGCGGACGCTATATCTTCTTCGGTGCCAACGACGGTATGCTGCACGCCGTCAACGACGTCGCCGGTACCGAGGCCTGGTCGTTTATCCCCCCGGACCAACTCCCCCGGCTCAAGGATATGGTGTCGGGAACTTCGCACCAGTATTATATTGATTCGAGCCCCAAGGTGGTGGTCATCGGCGGCAACCGCGACCACGTGGTCGATTCCGGGGAGACGGCGATCCTCATCTGCGGGGAACGCAAGGGTGGGAACAGCTATTTCGCCCTGGATGTGACCAGCCCGACTGCCCCTCGGTTCCTTTGGCGGCTCAGCGGTTCAGAGGCGGCCCGAACCGGGATCCCTGCCCCGAGCGTCAATGCTAATATTGCCCAGTCCTGGTCGGAGCCGGTCTTCGGAAAGGTGAAGACTTCCGCCAACGATACCACCGGCACCCAGGTCATGTTCATCGGCGGCGGCTACGATCCGGGCAACCTGGCCGGCAAGGTAGTGCTGGTGGTCAACGTGGAAAATGGCAACGTCATCAAATCGATCCCCCTTGGCAACTTCAGCGCCCCGGCCAATGTCACGGTGGTCGACGCCAACAACAACGGCTTCATCGACAAGGCCTACATCGGCGACATGGGGGGGCAGCTCTGGCGCATCGGTAAATTCGATTTCGATGACCACGGTGAGGCGCTGCAGTTCCCGAAGACCAACGAAAACGTCAACACCTGGGGGGCGCAACTCCTCTTCAGCGCCGGTGGCAGCCGCAAGATTTTCTACTCCGTCGACATCGCCCTCGAGTACGGTTACGACCTCCTCCTGTTCGGCACCGGCAACCGGGAAAATCCCTGCGCCGGCTCGGACGGCGACCGCATCTATGCCATCAAGGACAACCATGTCACCGGCAATCTGACCGAAACCGGCCTGACCAACATCAGCAACGCCACGGCTAATCTCGACGGCACCAGCACCAGTATGGGATGGTACTACCCGCTGCAGGCAGGGGAGAAGATCTTGAGCGAAGGGACCCTTTTCTATGGGGTCTTCTACGTCACCTCCTTCCTCCCCAGGAGCGACGACCCCTGCAAGCCTGGGGGTGACGCGATCCTCTATGGGCTGAAATACAAGACCGGGGGCGCCGGCCTCAAAATCGACGGCACCACGGTGCAGCAGTCCACCATCGGCGGCGGCATCGGTTCCAAACCGATCATCGTCATCCGCGAAGACTCCCAGAGTCTGCTGGTTTCCGTCGGCAGCACCAACGCCACGGACGGCAGCGAGTCGACGGGGGCCGGGGTGCGGGATCTCGATCCGGCGGCCCCCACGCAGAATCTGTTCCTCATGTGGTGGCAGGAAATCTTCAACTGATCTGGAAACAAGCACACCGCAAGGCGAAGGCCGGATTTTCATCCGGCCTTCGCCGTTTTGTTTGAACCCCCGTCCCCGCCCGTTTTTGCTCCCCTTTTTCCCCTTGCCAGTGCGGTTCAACCTCCCGTATAGTGGTTTCCCGTATTCCTGGGAAAAAAAG
>JACZKF010000320.1 GCA_014860175.1 Desulfuromonadales bacterium
CCTTGATGTTCGGCATGAAGATGTAAAGGAAAATAAAGGCCGCCCACATGGCCACAAAGGGAAGGACACGGAAGAGAAAAACGACGACCCTGCCGATGAACGCCTCCTCCATCAGGGCCAGCATGAAAGCGTGGCTCTGCAGAGTTCCGGTCATGGAGATGGCGACAAACAGGAAGACCGGGGCAAGCAGCAATACCGACAGGTAGTCGGCGAACCGCCGGAAGACCGGCCGGGTTTCCTTCACCCCCCAGACGTCGTTGAAGCTCGATTCGACATTGGAAAGGAGGGTCACCACCGTCACGATCAGGGTGATCAGGCCACCGATGAGGCCGGCAGCGGTGGCCTCGGGGTCGGCCAGCGAAGCTGTGAGCGGTGCCGCCGCTTGGGCCGAAATCGTTTCGTCAGCCGGACTCAATTGATAGCCGGGGAGGAAGGAAGTCGCCTCCTGCAGCCTCGCCAGAGAGGCATGCAGCGGGGTCGCCGGCGCGGTCAGCTCGGGGGCCCCGGTCAGTTGGAGAATGCTCCATTCCAGCCCATCCGGCTGGGAGGAAGCAAACCACGAGAGAAGACCGCCGGTCAGGGCCGCCGCCAGGGCCAGGCCGCCCAGCAGCGGGCGCCGCGCCGCCGTTGTCGGAGGGGAGATGGGCGCCGCCAGGAGCTCGGGACGAGCCCGCCAGACAAAAGAGACCACCAGCGCGGTAATCACCCCTTCGAGCGTCCCAATCGCCAGATGAATTGGTTGCATCAGCAGCAGGAATGGGCGCCAAGGGAGTTCACTGATACCGGAGAGGACCGTCTGCACCACCACCGCCAGGGCTCCGAGCTGCACCGCGATCACCCCCCCGACCAGAGCGACGGCAACGATCCGACTCGGCGAAGGGGAGTTTCCGGCCAGCCGACGATAGATCGGCCAGCCGATGAAACAGGGGAAGACGCCGAGGTTGAACATGTTGCAACCGAGGGCGAGAAGACCGCCGTCGGCGAAAAAGAGCGCCTGCACGGTGAGGACCGAGGCGATGGTAAGGAAGGCGGCACAGGGGCCGAGGAGGATGGCGAGCAGCAGGCCGCCGCCGAGATGGCCGCTGGAACCGGTGGCGGGGATGGTGAAATTTATCATCTGGGCGGCAAAGATAAAGGCGCCGAGAACTGCCATCAGCGGGACCTTGCGGTCGTCCAGACTGCGCTCCAGCCGCCGGGAGCACCAGGCGATGGCGCCGGCGCAGACGACCCACATGGTGCCGCCCACGGCCGGAGAGAGGAGCGCATCGGCCATATGCATAACAACCTCCGAGGAGCAGGAGTGCTGAGGACGAGCCGCCGCTGTCGGCACGCGGCGCAAAATTGGCACTGCTGCGCCGCAATCGGACAGCTGCCGGCGGCCGGCCGGCGGCCCAACGGCGGTGTTCAGGCGCCGCGTGCCATGGTCCGGAATTTGCTAGTCAACCCGTACGCCCGGAACCGCCGTCAACATCTCGCCATGGAGAGGAAAAGCCGATGCTCAAATGCCAGTGCGGAACAGTTTCCATCCCGTTGACCGACCAATTGCCGCGGGGATGGACCCTGAAAGAAGGGGGAAAAGTGCAGGTTTGCCCCCTTTGTTCAATGGTGGAGCAGGAAACCAAACGGAAGCAACAAGCGCCCCTGAACTGACGGAATGCTCCCCCTGCTGTGATCCCCACCCGCAACCCTGCTCTCTTGTTTAAGGGGTAAGGGGATGTCCACAGCCTTCTCACGCGAAGGGCGCGAAGAAAATCTCCAAAGACCAGGATCTGTGTTTTTGATTTGGGTCCTCTTCGCGTCCTTCGCGTCTTCGCGTGAGTCGAATTTGAATTCGCAGACCTGACTCTATAACCGGTGAATAGTGATCACCCCGCGCTCCAGGCGCCGCTGCAGCCAGCGGCGAACAAACTGCTTGAGCAGCCGCCGGCTGGGGGGGAGGAGGAAGAAGAGGCCGAGCAGATCGGTGAAAAAACCGGGAGTCAGCAGCAAGGTGCCGCCGACCAGCACCAGGGCACCGTCGAGAAGCTCGGCCGCGGGGGGGCGCCCCTGCGCCACTTCAGCCTGGACCCGGCGCATGATCTCGAACCCCTGCTGGCGGACGAGCCAGGCCCCGAGCAGACTGATGAGCAACAGCAGGGCCACCGTGGGGAGAGCTCCGAGCCGGCTGCCGACCTGGATCAACAGATAGATCTCCAGCACCGGCACGACGGCGAAGAGAATAAAGAGTTTAAACAGCATGGTCCCCTTTCGAGATGAAACCGATTCTGGCCACCAGGTGGCCCCGACTCCGCACGCGAGCGGCTGGCGACGCCGGCCACGAGGTACCTTAATCGATCTGGGGAACGACTGCAAGAACCGGCCGCGCCCCGCGAGCAGCCAGAACCGTCAGCCTCCGGCCCGGTTATGGTTGACAAGAACATAACAGAACGATATTTTGCTTAAGACTGCTTATTCGTTTCGTGGAATATGAATAGTAAAATTTTTCTTGATTATGTGGCATTTTAGGCGGCAATCGGAATCATAACAATGATCTAGGAGCCCCAAAAAGGGATCCTCCAACTGGTGGTGAAGTTACCCCGGGGAGGAAAAAGGCGATGCTGAAAACATGGTGCCAGAAATGGCGGGACAAACTCAAACCAGGCACCGGATGCCTGGCCTGCGGCTGCTGCTGTGAACTCTTCGGCGGCTATCTGCATGCATCCAAGGCGGATCTGGAGCGCTGGCGCCAACTCGGCCGTGACGATCTGCTCAACCTGGTGAATCCTTACGGCTGGATCTGGATCGACCCGCAAGACGGCCGACGGGGGATGCCCTGCCCCTTTCGGCAGCGCCTCGGCTCCGAAGAAGTGCGCTGCGCCATTCACGATATCAAGCCCGATATCTGCCGCACCTATCCCACCCTCGATCACGGCCGGACCTGCGTACGCGGCATCTACATCCCCCGACCGCCACCGCGGCCGGAAC